>CBFCZA010000061.1:0-11348 GCA_965602285.1 uncultured Curvivirga sp.
GTGGTTACAAAATTATTCCGCATCCCTTCCGTCGCAACAAATCTATCTCTTGGTACTATTGTCATGTTTTATCCCATTCCTGGATGTGTTGATGTTTGATTAGCAGTGGCTGTTGTGCTGACATCTGGTTTTAAAGGCTTAGATTTAAATGCATTATTGAAATTTTCCTTACCTGCAATATTCACCGCAGTATTTGCATAACCAATTCCTTTTTGAATGTTTTTCAATCCATTACTCACACCATCGGTAGCGTTCAGCTGGCCAATTTCTTGATTCATTTTAAAGCCACTATTTATGTCCAAAAGGTTTTGCGTCGTTTGCTTTTGCATTCCTCCTAAAACAGCCGATGCAGAACCACCACCAAAACCTGTTCCTCCTGCCCCCATTTTTGCACGCATAGAGGCTTGACGTTTTTTAAGGGCTTCCTTCTCATCTCGAATGGCCTTCTGCTTTTCTTGTTCTGCCTTGCGAGCTTGTGCATCTTGAATTTTTTTCTGATGTTTTGCTTGTTGGCTTTGTGCTTTTTCTGAGGCCACCATACTGACTACAGCCATAATGATTGCATACCATGTTGCAGGATCCATACTTCTCTCCTTTCTAATTAAATCATTGTTTTAATATATCATTGGCCCATGACGGAAACTTCTGTCGCGATGGATAGGATCGTGCAGGGCATTGGGTCTTCTTGATGAATATGCCACAGAGGCCTTGCATCCCCCCTGATCCAACCAATGGAACGAACTGTTTTATCGCCTGTGAAACTTTCTGTTGGACTATCTAAAACCTCTGTTGATCCTAGCCGCCTGAAGGACATAACTTTTGATCCATTACCCGTATCCACCCTTAGGGCACGTGATTGATAGAGCCTAAATGTTGCACGCACCAGACGGACAGGTTTTCCAATTCCTGCACTATTGCCCCCTTGTTGGTAGATCGGCAAAGGGATGATTTCATGGGTGAATGGTAGTCCTACTTCAATTTCAACAGGGCCATTTGTACCATCGACTTCACCTACAAAGACTGATCCATTTGAGACTGTAAAATCACCACGATATATACCGCCGACAATGACTTGCACCGCCGCACCATCTAGGTGATCCAACTTGCTACATTCATGATCATCCGATTGGGTGTCGACAGAATATTTTCGCCCACTATCGACAAAATAGTTTGCATCAAATTTTTCCAATGTAATTCGATCCCCCCTATCCACGAGGCAATAAACATCGGTCCCAACAACTGCGACAGATGTGAAATCGCCATCTGTTTCAAAAGAGGTCCATGCTGTTACTTTTTCTTGCCTATAAAGGGTTACAACAGACATGGTGCCATCTTGCATGACCACATTCATCAGACGTCCAGATTTTTCAAAATCTTGATCCACAGGATGTTTCATCAAATGCCGTGACAAAGTTGCCAAGTCATTAGATTGATAGGCTTGTTCCACATCAGCAAAAAGAAATTCGCGTAATTCCAAACCATTTCGCGATGCAAATAAGGTTGCCCCATCCACATCACGTGGAGGAACGGAATGTGTGGTGATAGATCCAATACGGGTCTGCCTATTCAGCTGAATATTTTCCGGTGTCAACGGATCTCCCGTCACCATCCATTCCGCACCAGAGGTAAAGACTTGTAAATGTCGCCCAGAAAAAACCGCCTGAATAGCATTCACTTGATCTGACAATATGGCAAATTCTATGGCTTCATCATCTAACCCTTCGCCCAAATCAAAATTGTAAAGATCGGAAGATTTTGACATCCACAATCGGTTTGGTAATGATTTCGACCCACCAATAACCAATCGATCTTGATGGAAGCACACAGATTTAGGCCAACCTCTAAACGTAGAAAATGCCGATTCTTCCCAATCATGTGTAGGTGTATCTAGAGTGAAGTTAGCCTGAATATCCACATAGATATATGAACTTGCACTGGCATTCACGATCACAGCCTCACCACCGTGCATCTTAATACGTGACCCTACTTGCGACGGATTAAATATATAGGCGGGGGCACCATTACTATATGTTGCATTTACCTGAATATTATTTCCACTGACCGACATTGGTTCCAAGCGAATGTCATCATCATCAAACTTGTGATAAGGGATGAATATTTTCCCACCAGCACCGTGAAAAACCCATTCGCGTATTTCGAAAACATTGCCACCAGTTCTCACCAAACGTTTTGGTGGCACATCTGGGTGACAGATCAAAAGTTCATCCGCACTTTGTGTCCACGTAATTTCCTTGATCTGTTCCTGCGACCAAAAGCCATTTAAAACCTCTGGCTCTATTCCATTCATGATATCGTCATCTTGATATTCTTCTAAGGGCCGATAAATTAGAATTTTTTGATTCACGAAAACCAGAATATACTGGAATTCAGTATTAAATTCGAAGGAAACAATACGCCCGCCCCCAAAATCAATACGCCCACCAGCACCATCATCCATGGATAGATCGTCCATAAATTGCAGGCCCGCCCGGCGTGTGACCCCGCCTGTTGGGTAAACATGAACGTTGCTCATTTTTCGGGCACCATTTGCAAAAGCCGCAAGGTCACTTCGACCCAAAAGCTTCTCCGATACTTCCCCTTGGGTGAAGTTGGTTTTAACAAGTGTTAAACGTCCCATTAAAAGCGCCCTTCTATCAAGCTATATCCTTCAATGGACTGTGGTGTATCTTGTTGTGCATCTATGGATTTTGTTTTTGTGAATTCTTTTTCAGCAATACTTAAAAGGCTTTCTGCACGTGACGTACTTTCCGTTAAAGGCAAACATAATTCCGCCGCAACACGCATGATCAACAATTGATCGAAATATGCAGGGAACATAGATTCATAAGGTCTAAAAATATAAGTCGCAGTGACTTCACTTGCATTTGTATGCAAGCGGTTTTCTATGATTTGATAATCAATTCCACGGCTTCTTCCACCTTGACCCGCGGACAATATACGCAAAAAATCAGGGGGAAGTTGATAAGCATATTGAAAGTCTGCGATCGGTTGCGAGGCGAGGCGAGCCAATGGTTTTTGGGCCGTTGCAAATGTCCAAGGGTACGCAGATATCAACGCATCACGGGTAGAGGGATATAGCAGGCTTGCAGCCATACTTTCAGCGGTCCCATCATCAAAGGTGGCAATAGGTTCTGCCCCAAGTTTAAGCAAAGCTCTGCTGCATAAAGCGATAGCACTTAAAGCCATAGCCTTCTCCTTTCATAGTAATTTTTGGGAAGATGTGGGTTAGGCAAAGTGAAAAACCTAACCCACATTCCTAGATAGAAGGGTTAGTCAGTATTCACTGATCCAATGCCCGTCATATCCGCCACATCAACAACACCAGATGCATTGTTGGAAACAGACAAGAACCCAGTAGCCGGCGTTCCATCCGTATCTACATTTGCAAGGATCACGTCCCCTACACGCAACATATCAGATGCATTGTCAAAATAGCCGCTGCTATCAATATCTGTTGCCAGATCAGCAGTTGCATAATGCCAAAAGGTAAAGCCATTCGCATAGGCAATAACACTAAGATTTTTTGATTGATATGCCATGATTAAACCTCCTTACAACGCATACGAACGATACCGCTTGTATCTACTAAGCCTGCCCCTTGGGACATCATGTTATTCACAAAGTAAGACGCACGATCACCATGATATGTTACATCTGACTTCACATCTTGGCCTGATGCGTGACCTACGGCTGTTTTGTGATACCAATAACAATGACGAAGATCTGTGCCTGTTTCTTTCAACAAGCCAGAATGTGGCATCCACATTGTGCCTAACCAGCGTTTAGCTTGCGTGCCTTTCCATGGTAATGTGTCATCACCCACATAATCTGCGTTTGCAAATTCTTTGATAGAAAGCAACTCGCCCCATTGGCGCCAACCAATGATAGCGAAACGTTGACCATCATCTGGCACATCAGCCTCACCCAACATTTCAAATGCCAGCAAGATTTTCTCTTTTGTTAAACCAGCAGTATCGTCTAACAAGCCCCCCGTACCTGTTGCATCGCGTGATGCATCTAGGGCGTCAAGTTTTTCAATGATTAATTCATCTGTTTTGCGGCCTAAGGCATAGGCACCCGCATTTGCGGTAACCATGCGTTCATCCACATTTGTTTTTAATTCATCAAGGCTATCTACCCAGTCACCCGCATAATAATCTTGAAGTGCGATTTCCACTGGTTCGTGATCAATATTCATCACAGGAACCTTACCGTGGCGTGCCTTTGTACTAGCAGTACCTTTACCTACTTTTTGAAAAGTCGTGCTAGACCCTTTGATGTTGTTTTTGCTGCGCACAGTATTGCGCAATTTAGAGCCCATTCGTTGATAAGACTCATGCACTTCCGCTTGGAAATGACGTGTAAAACTATTAGCAATCGATGTTGACATCGTTGTTTTCTCCATAAATAGAAGTCATTGATTAAATTGTGTAAGAAGCAAGAAATTGGTTATCACTGTAAGGCAACGGATTGATCTTCTGCATTTCTAGAAACGATCTACAGCCCCATTTTGGTATGGGGTAATCCGGCACAGCGGCCAATTTCTTGCGGTAAGATTAAGGGCCGGATATTTTTGCCAGCAGAGGGAGATTGGTCACTTTCAGCTTTGAAGCGTCAGCCACGCATCTTTCATTTTGGCGCGAATACCTCTCGGTTATCCTTAATCGATGTATGATTTCCCATTTGAGAAATCACCTATTCATATGAGTTGATTTAAAAATGGATGATCACAATCTCATTTTTTTACTAATCAACTATCGAATTCATTAGGTGGAGGAAAAAATTGGTCAAAGAACAAACCGTTATTTTCCCTCCACCCTAAGGCAGCGCCACAAATCCAACAAAGTGTCGCCGGCCTCAACTAAAAACAAAACAAGAACATTTAAATTCAAAAAATTGCCGGACATCCGGCATTGTTAAATTTCGTCTTATATAAAAACCTGCAGAAGAAAGAAATTCTATATTAGATGTTCTATATATAGGTTATTCCTAAGCTTCAATACAACCGAATATACAGAACAAAAAACAAAAGTCAATAGTTTTATTGAAATAAATTCCTATAAAAGAACAATTTACAATTTTCCTTTGGTTTTCAAATTATTAGCGCTCTAGAAAATCCGCAGAAAAGATCATAAAATCACCAAAAAATGGCGCGTCCAGCCTTGACGGAAATGGTTTGCTGGGCCACTTTACCCACGATTTAAGCTGAAACATTCAGTTTTTTGAAACTGTTTCAAAAACCTAGTGCTCGCGCTGATCTAAGTGCTACTTTAAGGCTAGTTTTTTTAAACATGTTTTTCACAAAGTTTAATTTTAATAAGAACCTATTTTTCGCTATTTCTAAGGATATTATTCATGAGCTATACAGACTTACAAAATGTCATCGAAGCTGCTTTTGATGCGCGTGACGACATCAATACATCAACAACAGGTGAAGTTCGCGATGCGGTGAACGAAGCCCTAAACCTTATGGACTCAGGTAAAGCTCGTGTAGCAGAAAAAACATCTGAGGGCTGGCAAGTGAACCAATGGCTTAAAAAGGCCGTGTTACTTTCGTTCCGCCTAAACGACATGGAATTAATCGAAGGCGGTCCTGGAAATTCTAGCTGGTGGGATAAAGTTCCAAGTAAATTTGCAGGTTGGGGTGCTAAAGAATTTAAAGCAGCAAGCTTCCGTGCAGTACCAAACTGTGTGGTTCGTAAATCAGCCTATATTGCACCAAGTGTTGTTGTAATGCCCTCTTTTGTAAACCTTGGCGCCTATGTAGACAGTGGCACGATGGTTGACACATGGGTAACTGTTGGATCTTGCGCACAAATCGGTAAGAACGTTCATCTTTCAGGTGGTGTTGGTATTGGCGGCGTATTAGAGCCACTTCAAGCTGGTCCCGTTATCATTGAAGATAACTGCTTCATCGGTGCACGTTCAGAAGTTGTTGAAGGTGTAATTGTTGAAGAAGGCGCAGTACTTTCTATGGGTGTATTTATCAGTGCCTCAACCAAAATTATTGATCGTGAAACTGGTGAAATCTTCATCGGGCGCGTTCCTGCTTATTCTGTTGTGGTTCCAGGAAGCCTTCCGGGCAAACCACTTCCTGATGGTACACCGGGACCAAGCCTATATTGTGCAGTAATAGTTAAACGTGTTGACGCACAAACCCGTGCAAAGACATCTATCAACGATCTTTTGCGCGACTAAGCACTAAATACTCATTTGTACGAACTGATAAAAAGGGGTGGCACCAGATGGCACTTGATCCAGTAAAGCTAGCACAGGATTTAATCCGTTGCCCAAGCGTAACACCAATCGAAGGCGGCGCACTTGATCTGTTGCAATCCACATTGGAAGAACTGGGTTTTAAATGCACACGCCTCCCCTTTTCTGAAGAAGGTACAGATGATGTAGATAACCTTTATGCCCGCCTTGGCTCAGATGAACCAAACCTTTGTTTTGCTGGCCATACGGATGTGGTTCCTGTTGGACAAGAAGCAAGTTGGTCTTCTAACCCTTTCACAGCAGAGATCCGCGATGGCATGTTATTTGGCCGTGGGGCTTCTGACATGAAAGGCTCAATTGCAAGTTGGATTGCCGCCGTTTCTGAACTTCTTGATGCAGGCAAAAAGCCTGATGGATCTATCAGCCTCCTCATCACAGGTGACGAAGAAGGCCCCTCCATCAACGGTACAAAGAAAATGCTACCCGCCCTAACTAAGATGGGTGAAAAACTGGACGCATGCATCACTGGTGAACCAACAAATCCAAAAGTATTGGGTGAAATGATCAAAATTGGCCGCCGCGGCAGTCTGAATGCCTATTTAACTGTTCGTGGTAAACAGGGACATACGGGCTATCCTCACCTTGCAGATAATGCAGCCCATCGAATTGTTGCGATCATCAAAGGCCTCAATGATTGGGAAATAGATACAGGCTCTGATCATTTCCAAGCATCCACCCTTGCCGTATCTACTATCGACATTGGCAATACTGCGACCAATATCATACCAGGTGAAGCGAAGGCTATTTTTAACATACGTTTCAATGACCTGCATACCAGCGATCAATTGATCGCTAAATTACATGAGTTGGTAAAATCCACTGGTGGTGAAGGTTTAAATTACGACATGGATGTTAAGGTTTCTGGTGAATCTTTCCTAACACCTCCGGGTCAACTCTCTGAATTGGTATCTAACGCTTGTGAAGAAATTCTTGGCCAGAAACCAGAACTCAGCACCACAGGCGGAACAAGTGATTCCCGCTTCATCAAAGATTATTGCCCTGTATTAGATTTTGGCCTTGTAGGTCAAACCATGCATCAAGTGGACGAATCTGTGGCAGTAGAAGATATCATAAAGCTTCGCGATATATACAAACATATCATCACTGGATATTTTGCCACCTAATCTGGATAAACGACTTTGGTAAGATAAAGCCCATCGGGTGGGGCCGTCGGTCCGCCCGCAGCGCGATTAGCTGCATCCAATGCTTCCTTCATTTGATCAGGGGTCCAATAGCCTTTCCCCACATTATGTAAGGATCCGGCAAAATTCCTAACTTGATGATGCAAGAAAGAACGCGCCTCTACAATCAAATGAATTTCATCGCCATGGCGTATCACGTCTAAACGATCCAACGTTTTGATGGGGGATTCTGCCTGACAATCTTTTGCACGAAAACTACTGAAGTCATGTTTTCCAAGAAGATGATTCGCTGCTTCTTGCATCGCTTTGTGATCAAGTCGAACACGACTATGCCATACACGACCAACATCTAATGCAGGGCGTGCACGTCTATCCAATATTCTGAATAAATACGCCCTTCCGATGGCATTAAAACGTGCATGCCAGTCAGAGGAGACTTCCTCTACTTCGATAATAGAGATCGGATTTTCGCGTAGCTGTGCATTCATGGCTTCGCGTACTTTTAAGGCTTCCATAGGACGTTCAAGATCAAAATGACCAACCTGTGCTGTTGCATGCACACCTGAATCGGTGCGTCCAGCTCCTTGTACTTTTACATTTTCAGAAGAGAAGCCATAAATGGCTTGCTCTAAAGTTTGTTGAATAGAGGGACCGTTGTCTTGACGTTGCCAACCCACATATGGGCCGCCGTCATATTCAATCGTAATTTTCCAACGTTGCATCAACGGCCTCACTCTATTCAGATAATACGTTTAATGACTGCTATGGTCCATGCCCATTGCGCCAGCTTTTTTGATCGGCACATCAATAGTCATTTTGCCTGCTTTTTCAAATGTTAATTCAACGCTCACAGTTTCACCCATCACTAATGGCTGTTTTAGCTTCATGAACATCACGTGAAAGCTGCCCGGCTTTAAAGTAACCATGCCACCAGCAGGAATAGCAATATAGTCTTGCTTCTCCATTTTCATCACACCATCTGCAGTCATGCTGCTTTCATGAAGTTCTGTTTTCTTTGCAACATCAGAAGAAGCAGAAAGCAATTTATCAGCACCGCCCATGTTGTGAAGCATCATAAATGCTGCACCAGATTTAGCAGTAACAGAAGCACTTGCACGTGCCCATGGCTTCATAATCATCATATCGCTAGCTGATACCATAGAAGAAAGAGTTGCGAATGTGAAAAGCGCTACAATTGCGCCAAAAATTTTAATTTTCATTGGTTTTTACCTTTATGTAAATATTTTAGAAGTTTAGCCTTTTTAAAAAAACCCGGATTTTATTTACAGGTGGCCCTCTGATCTCTATGTCCGCAACGACATGGCGTAAACGTGCCTCAACGAAAGAAGTGATCGTAGCACGCTTTGCAATATCCACTATATTTCGAATAGTCACAGCATCCGCTAAAACCAATGGCGCATTGGATAAACCACAATAGATACAATAAGCATGATTATGAGAATTAGGAACGATCGTTTCTTCGACTAATGTGGATTTGACGAGCTTAACACCTCCAATGGTACAGATTTCCATCATTCCAAGTTCAGCATTAGAATTGGGACCTGCTAATGCTGAAGAAAAAGGCACAAGAATACTCAGGCTCATGGCAAAAAAAGCCAAGCCTACCGCATAAGACCAAGGTTTAGAGCATCGCGTCATTTAAAGTCTCTTACATTCCCAAAAAAGAATATGTTAGCTTAAAGCAAGTTTCTTAAACTCATGCAAGTCGTGAATCCGATTGCAAATTAAACTAAATATAAAATCGCCTAATTACCAATATCCTCTAATTGATAACATGTGCGTTGATACACATCATTTATCCAGTTTGAAATCAATAAATGCGCATGACTACGCCATCTATTCGAGGGCATTTTAGTTGGGTCATCATCAGGAAAATAGTTTAATGGAACATCTATTTCCAAACCTTGCCTAATGTCACGGTCATATTCATCTTTCAATGTGGATGAATCATATTCCAAATGATTAAACATATAAATTTGATTTTTTCCACTATCTCGCAACAAGCAAAGGCCAGCCTCATCAGAAGACGCAAGGACTTCTATTTGGGAAGCTTTAGGTATATCTTCCAATCGATTTTCCGTATGACGCGAAACAGGTACTTCAAATTCATCATCAAAACCACGTAGTAATATTGAATGTTTTTTTACCACATGATGATTATAAATACCGAATTTTTTTTCTGTTAAATCCCGCTTTGGCACATCATGAAAATAATGAAGTGCGGCCTGAGCCCCCCAACATATATTTAAAGTGCTAAATACATTCGTTTGCGTCCATTCAAAAATAGACTGCATTTCTGGCCAATAAATAACGTCTTCAAAATCCAACGTTTCAACGGGAGCCCCCGTGATGATTAGTCCATCAAATTTCTGATCTTTAACTTGCTCCCACGACCGATAAAAATCTAACATATGCTGCTGACTTACGTTGCTCGGTGTATAGCTACCCGTGGTTAAAAGGGTAAGTTCCACCTGAATAGGTGTCGCCCCTATAAGGCGTGAGAAATGTAACTCTGTCTTTTCTTTTAAAGGCATTAAATTTAACAAAGCAATACGTAAAGGGCGAATATCCTGGCGGGTTGCGTCACTTTCGCGCATAACAACAAGGCCTTCTCCTTCCAAATATTGGCGGGCGGGCAAATTGTCAGGAATTTTAATAGGCATAGCTTTGGGCCTTCATAGAAAAACTTTAGATCTTTAATGATTGTTGATTTTACAATTCGCTTCAGCAGCTTGCAACGCCTTATTATGCAGATTTAAAGCATAAGTGTATGGCATCAATCTATGTCTTCCAGCACACCTATAATTTCATCCACTTCCCCATCAGAATTCACCAAGGGGCAATCTAATGATTGGAATTTATGGACATGGCCAAGAGTGTCACTGTAAGTACCAACACAAGTATAGGCGGTTTTTTCTTCGCAAATTTTACTTAAATATACTAATAAAGAGGCTAAATGTGCATCGGATTTTGCTGTCTCTTCGTTGATTAAGATACGACTATACGGATATCCAATTATGTTTGATGCATCCTCACCTATCAAGCGAACCTCATAATTATCCTTAGCTAAGATTTTGTATAAAAAATAACCTGATGCATCTTTTATATGGTTAATGATATCAAAGGCGTCTTTGTCTGGTTTTGCAGGATGGAAAGAAGACCACCAATCAAACAACCTTTTGGACTTCTTTGATAAAAAATTCACCTCAAGTGTAGCTAAAGATTCCTGCACAGTAAGAAAGCATGATCGATTAGAAGATTTCTCTATACTTCTATCACTATAATCCATATGTGCCTCTCTTTGAATATTGAAACTTAGGTGAGTTTTCCATCCAACTTTTAAAGATTAAAAGTATAAAAGCCAGTTATAATTTTCTTAGCTAATAAAATCATCTCATAAATTCAAATTTAGATAGCATACATCATAATCCAATCTTAATATTTTAATCAAATGGATAGAATAACCTGATATGAATCAAATACTTTTCTTTACCTTAATATTATCATGCAGCCAAGAGCACATATAGAATTTATCTAATTTCGTAGTTAGGACAAAAAATGTTCACGTTTTTGGAAGACATTAAAATTAGCTTTCGTGTAATTTTGGCTTTAGCAATACCCATCATTGGTTTATTGGCATTTTCAGGAACAACCATCCTAACGAAATATCAAAACAAGCAGGAAATGAGCAAAGTTTATCAACTTGCAGAAATAGCACCTATCATAAGTACTGTTGTGCATGAGATGCAAAAGGAGCGTGGTATGTCTGCAGGATTCATCTCCAGCAAGGGAAAGTTTTTTGCAAATGATCTTCCTGCACAGCAAAATAGAACAGACCAAGCGGAAGCTTCCTTTAATGCGGCCTTGATAGACGTTGATGTTTCTTCT
>CBFCZA010000062.1:0-11317 GCA_965602285.1 uncultured Curvivirga sp.
AATCGTTTTTCATAATTTTTTCGGTCAGTTATATCACGAAGATAAGCTACAAATATTTTTCCACTATCACTATCGACGGCCTCGATAACGAGCTCAACAGGAAATATTGCCCCCGTTGCATGAAGTGCCGGCACCTCAATGCGTTGCCCAATAACTTTGGCTAAGCCATCTTCCAGATATTTCTTCATGCCCTCTTTATGGGCATCTCTATATTCTTCAGGTATGATTGTATCCGTCAACAAACGGCCAATGACTTCTTCTTGCTTATACCCGAAAGTTCTTTCCGCTGCTGGGTTAAACTCGACAATACGACCAGCTTGGTCCGCAATAATAATGCAGTCCATGGACACATCAATAACCGCCCGAACCGTTTGTTCTCGAGAATTTTGTTCCTTAGACAAGAGTAACAGTGAGTTTAAAGTTTCATCCAAATCTTGAAATTCCTTTGCACGGCTTGAAACAGAAATCGCTTTTTGATCGTCTCCTATAGCAGCGTTAGAGAGTTTGCCATGAATATGCTTTAGAGGTCTAGTAACAAGTACATGCATCACCCCTAATAAAAATATGAAACCCAGCATAGATATAACAAATATTGTTGCTTGTTTTTTCCACAACTCATTTTCAAGTTTTAATAAAGAAGCTTTATAATTCCATTTCAACTTAATAAGATAGAAATTACTATTCTCTAATTTAATGGTATGTTCAAACTCTAAACAATACTCTTTGGATATTGGCAACTTTGACCGCCAATTCACTATTTCCTCATTTTCATTATCATAAACCTCTACAACAAAAAGATCTTTTGCATTTCTAACATAATCACCGATCTCCTCGTCTAACTTCTCAAAATCGTTTTTAACAATGAGGTTGCTAAAATAATCCATCATAAAAGCAGATGCTTGATTACTCTTACTTTTCGCATGTTCATGCACTTGATTTATTTCAATAGACTTGATGTACTTCCCTGCACCTGCTGAAAACACCAAACCTACTATCAAAAAAATGACGACAAGTTGAGCCCTTATCGGCCAACGAAATAATTTAAGCTCCATCACTCTTACTCCTCATCATAAGATCAACCTGCCTTTCGCTTACCTGCTATGATTGTTGAAGTTCAACAAAAAGTAACACGCAAAAAACAAGCCTTCTTCAAAACCAGCTATATTTTGCAGAAAACCTTGATTTTTCGCATTTCTCATCAAACAGGATGTCTATTTTTCGCAAAATGAGACAAAAATTGCGAATATACTTCCTTTTTCAGTACATAAGAATGACTAAACCTAGTGGTTACTTCGATAATTGAGTGGCACGGGCTTTGCGAATTTAAAACTATATAAAAAATTTGCCCGCCAGGATTGGAAATGAATATGTGGTTCTTAAATCGTAAACAAAACTTACTTATTATTGATGATGATGACTCTCTTCGTGTCCTTACAAAAGCAAAGTTAGAACAAACCAATCAATATAACATTTTTGAAGCAGTCAATGTAGCTGATGCAATAGAAAGTATGGAACAAACCAATTTCAGTGTTTTACTTCTAGATCTCAATATGCCGGAAAGCAGTGGTTTTGAAATATTAAAGGCCATGTTTACTAAAAAAATTCCATAAATCCCCACCATCATAATGACGAGTGATAGGAAGTTTGGAAGCTTAGAAACAGCATTACGTTTAGGCGCCAATGATTTTATCACCAAACCATTCGCAACGGACACACTCTTGTCTAAATTAAAACAAATCTAATTTTTTATGGTTTGACCTGTAGCAAAAAGGGCCTGCTGTTGTTCATCAGGCCCTTTATTTTATTCGTTAAAACCATAATAGTTTTAAGTTACTCCGCTGCTATTTTGATCTCACTTTGTACGAAATTAATAGTATCCTTTAATCCTTCTGCTAAAGTCGTTTGAGCAGAAATTTGAAGCTGCTTACGGGACTTATTAACATCCCCAATTGATACATGTATATCACCCCCTCTTGCTGGGTACGTATCGATATTAAGGGGTTCTCCTATAATCACAGACAATGCCTTAGCAAGCTGGAAAATCGCCGTATGCTGCCCTGTGCACACATTATAAACATCAGCATCACATGTGGTATTCGCCATTGCCTTCAGTAAAAAGCGAACGACATCATTCACATAGACAAAATCCCTAACTTGTTGGCCGTCACCAAATATTTTCAACGCCTGTTGAGAAAGAATTCGGTCAATAAAAATTGAAATCACTCCAGAATATGGTGATTTCGGATCTTGCCTTGGGCCAAATACATTAAAAAACCTCATCCCGGCAGTTGGAATGCCATGTATGAGCCCAGCTATTTTTGCATGATATTCACATCCCAACTTGTCTGCGCCATACGCACTTAACGGGCAAGGTTGCGCGTTTTCACTTAATGGCATCATAGCATTATCCCCATATACGGCTGCGGAAGATGCATAAACAACGGGTGTTTTCTTATTTTTGGCGGCGTCAAACACATGAATGGTGCCACTTAAATTTGTGCGATGTGTTGCTGGCCAATCTTCAATAGATCTCTCTACCGATGCCACAGCAGCCAAATGAAAACATCCATCCATATCTTGCATTGCCTTTTGAACATCTTCCATGTTTCCAACGTCACCATATTGCATTTCATATGGGATAGTAAGGTTTTCTAACTTCCCTGTGGACAAATTATCTAGAATGCGAACACTATGCCCTTGCATGCTCAATGCCTCGCACAAATGCGATCCAATGAACCCGCAACCACCAGTTACTAAATACCTAGCCATTTTATTCTCCTTGGTTAACTACGTTTAACTAGGATTATCACTGCAACTCACTTGCCATTAAAATTGAATATAAAATACAATAGCTTAACAAATTTCTATGCGAATAACGTCGCGTGTTGAATCGCAAAATAAGATTTCTGTCGCATTTTAATAGAAAAATTCTGGCAAGGATCTTGCTGCACTCTTTGCATCTCAAAATGCAAAGGCGGATGGTTATGGCAATTAAAAAACATCAAATTTGGCAAGTCTTAGACACAAAAAATATGGCCGGGATTGAAAGCCATGTAGCGGAACTATCTAAAGGCCTAATAGAAATGAAATGGTCGGTAACGGTAGTTTTTCTAAATGACTTTGGCCCTCATCCACTAAAGGTCTTATTGGATAAATCTAAAATTCCTTGGTGTTGTTTAGATGGATCTCTTAAATCACTTTGGCGTGCAATGACAATCCATCACCCAACACTGATCCATACCCATGGATATAAATCTGGAATCTATTGTAAGTTTTTAGGTAATTTAAAAGGCATAGACATTGTTTCCACATATCACGCTGGAGAAAAGTGTTCTGGAAAACTGTATTTGTATAATCGTCTAGATCAACTGACGTCTTTTCTTTCAAAGCCAATTAGCGTCAGTGAACAAATATTGAAGACGTTATCAAAACATGCAGTGCAAATTAATAATTTTGTCTCCATTCCTAGAGCTTCAAAACCAAAAAATAGAAAACATGTAGCATTCGTTGGTAGGTTATCTTATGAAAAAGGGCCTGATGTTTTTTGTGAAATAGCTCGGAATTTGCCAAATTTTGATTTTGATATTTTTGGAAATGGCCCTCTACATGAGCAACTGACCCAAACTGCCCCACCCAACGTTACCTTTCATGGACAGCAAGTAATGGAAAAACATTGGGACAAAATTGATTTATTATGTATGCCATCCAGGTTTGAAGGCTTACCCATGGCTGCTCTTGAGGCTATGGCACAGTCGATACCTGTTATCGCCTCAGATGTTGGTGGGTTACCTCAGTTAATCAATCACCGAAAAAATGGATGGATTTGTCGTGCAGAAAATACAGACGATTTTGTCGCCGCGCTACGGGATTGGCGTAGCTTGGATGATGGAAAACATCTCAAACTATCGACCGCAGCCTATGAAACAATTAAAAATAAATATAGCCCTGCAGTTATAATTCCGAAGGTCGAAGCTATTTATAATAGCTGCTGGAGTTCAAGCTAATGTTTGGCTTTCGGAACCTTGCTCTTTTGTCGATCTGGAGCGCCATCATAAACGCTATTTCTCGCCCCGCCTTAGTTGATTTTCATTCAGGTGGGATATTAGAACTTGTTCAAAATGGGATTGGAGCAAACTACATCATTTGGTTTTCCTTACTTGCTGCATCAAGAAAATTATGGACACCATCGCCATCTGACAATAAGGAACAGTCACCTTTTCAAATACTTTATCTATATCCAATTTTAATATTTCAACTGCTGCCTTCTGCTTCTATATCCTGGTTTGCAGCCTCCTATGGCGGTTTCATTTTGTTGCTGAACGAACGCACCAAACCATTGTTACGCCTTGCAGTTGTTTTGATAATTTGTACGAGTTTACGAGAACCTTTAACGTCACTTTTTTTAAAGATCTTCAACGAAAATATTTTAAATGCAGACACCCTGTTTACCAGCGCAATCCTGACCATAATGGGATACAGCCATTATTTTAATGCAAATATTATAATGCTAGATACCAGCCAACCATTACTCATTCTAACTGGTTGTTCAGTATTCACAAACCTGTCTTTTTCTAGTTTATTATGGCTTGCTATACATGTGGCACAAGATCGTCTGGTTACAAGGTACTCTCTACTTTTTCTACTTTTGATATTAATACTCACAACCTTTGCTAATTCTGTACGATTAGCTTTCATGTCCCTTTCCAAAAGCAATTACATTTTTTATCACGACGGATTAGGGGCTGACTTCTTTCAATGGGGACTGTTTCTCCTCACCCTCATACTCACTTTGATTGGTTGCTATTATGCTCCGCCAAAACAAAATATTTCTATCGCTATTACTCCTTAGCTTTCTCGCCTCATTAACCATAAAGGTTTATTTGGATCAGCACGCGTATATAGCTGAAAACAATGCAGTAAAGAACAGCCCTCCCGAAAGGGTTCTAAGCGTAATCATTCAAAATCAAAAACTATCGTTACGCCAAGAAATTGCCCCCGTTAATAGGGGAAATTTTCCCATACAAATATATCATTCAACAGAATGCAATGGTGCAATTGCCTTAATATTATTAGAAAAAAACGCTGAGGGTGCTGCTATATTGGCATATCAAACAAACCGACCATTAAATGAAATTAGTTATATTTTTAACAATCAAATTTACGATAGCTTTCCATCTCTTGACTATTGGTTTGAGCGGGTATTGCGATCCCTTCACATTCGTGAAAAACCTTCAAATATTCTATCTTCATATGTCATTGGTGCGATTGAAGTAGGTCATTGTTCTTTGCTGAAAACAATGAATTGGCGCGTCTAAATATTCTATTTTAATTCAACTTTATAAGTCTCATTTTGAGAATTTCGCATTTTGAGATCATTCACTTCCTTATAAAACCTCAGTTTTTATAGGACTATCGCTGGCATATAGATTGCGCCTCTATCTTCTATCTATTTATAGGAGAAAGAAATGCATTTAACATATCGCATCATAATAACTGGTATGGGAATACTATTCCTAACCAAGTCAGTACGTGCAGCAGAAGATGATACAAACAACATTGTTAATCTTGCTTTAGATACCGATCTTCTCAGCACTGTATCGACAGCGTTACCAGAGGGTAGTGCCGTTGGCGCTGAATTTTTAAATCCCATTTACAGCCCTAATATACGCCTGAGTGAAGATGCTCATGTGGGTTTAACCTTCATTAATGAAGGGGCTGGCTATCGAAACAGCCTTGGCTATTTCACATTTAATGACGATACCTTCAATGACTTAAGTTTTGGTTCCTTAGATATGGATGCTTCAGGCAATATATCAATTGATGAACTTTCAAATATAAATGGCATCCAAACAGGTATGGTTTTCGAAAACGTTTCTAAGACAGGCAGCGGCGGAAGTTTAACTGCCGGCGATACGGTTGTCCTTGGTGGTGGCAACATTAACGTACCTGGCGTTGATGATTCCTTTATCATGGAAGGCCAAAGTTTTTCTGCTGGAACAAATGTCGGTTTTTTCTTATCCCAAAACGCATGGACAAGTCGTGGCGTAAAAGGAATTGATAGAAAGGGCGATCCTCTCAATTTATATTCCGTTGATTTTTTAAATCCTGAAAATGATCCCTTTGCAACCTTCGACAATGTTGATGAGAATTCTCGTCACGTTGCAATGATGTTTTCTGATCAAAGCCAGCAAGAATTAATCTTAGGGTTTGAAGATCTTCACCGTACAGATTCATCGCAGAATAACTATGGATACGTATCAGACGAAGATTTCAATGATGCAGTATTCCTTATTCGCACAGATCCAATCACTGCCCTGTCTGAAACCGAAGTTAATGTGGCGAATCCCGAATTGTTGGCTGCACCAGCCCCTAAAGTGGGCACAGGGCTACTGGCTTTTCTTGGTTTAATTGGGTTTATGGCCCTAAAACGCCGAGAAAAGAAACTTACTTAATTCATAATAAAATCATTGAGGCAGGGACAGAATATGCAAAAAATCATAAAAAAGTTACCATACGCACTACGTCAATCCATTATCTATGCGTTAGCTTTAGCAGGTTCAAAAGCCGTCTCTTTGATACTTATTCCAATTTATACATATTATTTGGAGCCCGCCGACTATGGGCGTTTGGATGTCATTCAAACCTTAGCCGATGTTCTAAGTATAGTGATCGGGCTTGGCCTAGCCGATACAGCATTTAGGTTTTGCAACAATGACAACAAAAAGGATAATGCTGCTGTCATCGCCAACCTTTACGGCATCGCTTGGGCTATTGCAGTAATATCCATGATCATCACACAAATCCTTGCCCCATCGATTGCAGATTTTTTGCCTGCGGATATAACCACTTTACAAACACGCCTAATTTTAGCTTCTCTCTCTCTATCTGGGACCATTCTGGTTCCAATGGCGTGGTTACGCATCAACGGAAAAGCTAAATTTTATTTATATGGCAGTATGGGGCGTACTATTTTTCAGGCATTTTTAACCTGCATACTTCTATTCATGGGCTTTGGTATCACTGGGTTCATTCTTGCAGGCTTTATTGCCTGCTTAACACTTACAATTTGGATGGCTATCATCCAGTTAAAAGATACAGGTATCACCCTAGCCTTTGGCTCGATCAAAAAGTACGGTGTATATGGCGGTCCTTTAATTTTCGCTGGTTTCTCCGGTTTTTTCCTCGGTAGCTTTGATCGTTGGATACTTGCAGACATTGTTGGACCCGCTATCATGGCAGAATATGCATTAGCTGCAAAATTTGGATTAATTACAGCGGTGCTCATTCAACCGTTTGACTTATGGTGGCACGCAAAAAGATTTCAAACATTTCGAAACGAAGGAAATGTAAAATGTGCCTCCATCGCGTTAATAGGCTTTTTAGTTCTCTCATCTGCGGTAATCATCGTTTCCAGCGCATCACCTTTACTCATTACCTATTTGACACCAGAAACTTATCATGGCGCCATCAAATATGTGCCTTGGCTCATTCTACTGGCAGCATTGCATAATTTAACGCAAACACTAGGATTTGGAATTTATCTTCAATCCAATACAAAATTCCCAGCCATCATCGATGGAACTGCCGCAATAATTGCGCTTATTGCATATTTTTCACTTATCCCAAAACTTCATATCGAAGGTGCTATCTACGCGACTACGATCGCTTTAACCTATAGGTTTTTAATAACATTCATTGTTTCCCAGCGCTTAAACTTCATCCCATATAATAAGATTCGGTTTGGAATTTTGATCATATTTACACTATCCACAAGCCTCTGGATAGGTTTTGCACCTATAGGATTAAGCCAGATTTTATTTGGCAGCCTCGCCATCACAGGATTAGGCATTCTTGCTCTTGTTTTACACATTATTTCAATACCAAAATTTGGGTTGAAAGTTGCCACATGATTGAAAATAGACTCACACAAATGTTGGTTGCTGGTTTGAGTTGCATCTTGATAGCTGTGATATGGAAGTTTATATCCCATCCAGTGCTTGCAATTGCCATAGGGCTTCTGCCTATCATCATATCACTTACTTTGCGACAACCATTTCTTATGGTTCTGGCTTTTGTGATTTTTTCATTCTTCCGAATTCATGAAGTTTTCCCGCATCTATATTCGCTGAGATTGCCGCAACTCCTCGCTGTAGCCAGTATAGGCTCCTTAGCCTTTAATATAATAACCCAACGGATAGAGATTTATTGGCGATTAGAACTTACAGTTTTTATGACTTTCTTCACGCTTGTCACCATCGGTGTTTTTTTATCAACCAATAGAGTAGAAGCAATTTCAAGTTGGTCCGGCACTTATATCAAAATAATGGTGATGGTTTTAGCTATTTCTTGGCTCGCCCAATCTTCTAATGCCTTTAGGGTCTCAATTTTCTCGATTGTTACTTCAGGTATTCTTGTTGGTTTTATAGCTATTTTTAACAAGATAAACGGTATCGGTTTAGTCGAAGGAACAAGAGTAACAATAGGGCGAAACATAGGTTCGATATTAGGCGACCCCAATGATCTGGCTCTGGTTTTACTGTTTCCGGCTTCTTTTGCCTTAGGTTTGGTTTTTACAAAGAATATTTCGTGGCTTTCAAAAATATATGGCATTTTTGGATTTACTATTGTTCTAGCCGCAATTATTGCAACACAAAGTCGTGGTGGGTTACTTGGTATTGTTGCTGTAATGGGAGTTTTCGGATATCGAAAGATTGAAAATAAGATTTTATTTATAAGCCTCGCTGCTGTGGCTTTGTCCAGCTTACTGGTCGTCGCTGGCGTCAGTGAACGTGCTTCTGGCGGGGCTCATGAGGCCGGCATTGATGAATCTGCCATGGGCAGAATACATGCTTGGAATGCCGCAATTAATATGGCCCTAAACCATCCGTTAAGTGGCGTTGGCATTAATAACTTCTTATCAAATTATTTCATGTATAGCGATTTTTGGGATGGACGAAACCACGCAGTACATAGTACATGGTTCGGGGTTCTCGCAGAAACTGGCTTCTTAGGTTTAATGATTTTTTGCTCAATGATTTTCGTATTGATACGTTCCGCAATTAGGTCGGTAACACTTCTAGAGTTCAACCCACAAACTGCTGCCTATTATAATCCTATTGCCAGTTCAATGGCTCTATCCGTGCTTGCAGGTTTAGTGGGATTTTGTACATCAGGAACATTTTTGACCATGGGCTTCTCTTGGCCTGTTTATATTTTGCTCGCATTCATCTCTGCTGTTTCTCATTACGCATCAAAACATTCTACGAAATGCATCTCACTTTGAGAAAATACATGACACTTCTTATTCAATTTCCAACTAAACACCTGAAAATAAAAGAATAAATTTACGGCATAATCTCTGCAATATTAAGATAAATCTGAATTCAAAAGGAGAATGCCATGTGTGGAATAATTGGAGCTATTAATGGGGGCACGGTCATTAACGATTTAATGGCTGGCTTACAAAGAGTGGAATATAGAGGATATGATTCTGCGGGTGTCGCCATTCTTCAAAACAAACAAATATTACGCCGACGCGCAGAAGGAAAATTAAACCAGTTAAAAAATCTTCTGCACGTTTCACCTGTAGATGGTGCGGCGGGTATAGCACATACACGTTGGGCAACACATGGTGCGCCGACGACACAAAATGCACATCCCCACGCGACATCGAATGTGGCAGTAGTGCATAATGGTATCATAGAAAATTTTAGAGAACTTCGTGCTGAGCTCATTGCAAATGGACATATATTCGAAAGCGAAACAGATAGCGAAGTTATTCCACATCTAATTACCTCTTACCTGCAAAAAGGTTATTCAACCGCAGGCGCGATCCATGAAGCTATTCGCCGATTGGAAGGTGCATATGCAATAGGCATGTTGTTAAAGGATGACCCAGAACATCTGTTTGCAGCACGTAAAGGAAGCCCCTTAGTAGTAGGTGGCGCGAAACATGGCGCTTATTTAGCATCGGATCAAATAGCACTTTCAGAAAAAGCTGACCATCTTCATTTCCTAGAAGATGGCGATATAGCATGCTTAGGTAGAGACCAGATCTATTTTTCAGACCATTTTGGGAAATCAGTTAAACGCAAAAGTTACACAAATGATAAAAAACATACTGCAAATGACAAAAGAGAATTTGCACATTTCATGCTCAAAGAAATTCATGAGCAACCTAAAGCTATAGAGAAAACAGTAACCAGTAGTATTTCCTCGCTTATAAAAAACCAGATCAACTTTCAAGAGGTCCCTCGCCTTACAATTGTCGCTTGCGGAACATCCTATTACGCAGCAAATGTTGCAAAATACTGGTTTGAAAAATATGCACATTTATCTGTCGAAACCGACATCGCATCAGAATTTAGATACCGCGAACCTTTCATGCCAGATGGTGGAACCGCCCTGTTCATATCGCAATCTGGCGAAACTGCTGATACCTTAGCAGCCTTGAACCATGCAAAAGAGAATGGACAAAAAATCATTTCAATTGTGAATGTTGAAGGCAGCAGTATCGCTAGAGAAAGCGATCATGTATTTAAAACCGAAGCAGGTATGGAAATTGGCGTGGCATCAACCAAAGCTTTCACCTGTCAATTAGCCCTGTTGTCACAAATGGTTTTACAAGCAGGATTTCAACGGGGAAGACTTTCATTTCAAGACGTCTCTGATTTGCAAAAGGAAGTGTATAAAATCCCACAGTTGATAAAGGGATCGTTAGAGAATGATGAGGCATATGAAGATTTAGCGCGAAAGATCATGGATGCGAATAGTGCTATATTCCTCGGCCGAGGTTCCGTTTTCCCACTCGCTATGGAAGGCGCCTTAAAGCTAAAAGAAATTTCTTACATTCATGCTGAAGGCTTTGCTGCGGGAGAGTTGAAACATGGGCCAATTGCGCTGATTGATGATAACATCCCAATCATTGCAATGGTTCCAAATTCTAGCATAGCAGAAAAAACTATTTCTAATATTCATGAAGTAAAGGCTAGAGGCGGCATTGTTTACACCATAGGACCAGACACACCTTCTAATGATCATATAGACATCAAGGTTTCGGATTGTCATCCCTTCATCAGTCCCATTCTTTATGCCATCCCGATGCAAATGATCGCCTATCACACTGCATTAGCCAAAAATTGCGATGTAGATCAACCAAGGAATCTTGCAAAATCGGTGACAGTAGAATGAGTGGTTTACATGCTATAAAAAACTGGGCGAAAAATGACCCCTCTGCTTTCGCACAGATTATCCGAGGCGCCCATAAAGGGCGAAAGTCACTTGAAGTTCCGAATTTCCTTCTGATCATATATTACCC
>CBFCZA010000063.1:0-11252 GCA_965602285.1 uncultured Curvivirga sp.
AAAAGATTTTCGATAGTCTGGTCTAGTTTTGGTAAGTTCCTTGTAGAGGCCTGCAATGATGCAAGATATGGGCGAATATCCCTACCATGTTGAATGGCATCTGAAATTTCCATGACGCTGACTATAATGGCAACTGATGTACTGGCTTTTACGTCAGAAGATGGTGATGGGGAAAGGCTTAGCTGAGTTAATTTATCCAATGCCACTTGATGGCCAGTTAAGGTTTCTAGTAAATGAGCAACTTGTTCATCGATTGCGGCCTTTGACTGTTCATGCCTATCTTCATAAGTTGCGATGTTTTCAGCAAGTTGAGCAACTTGTGTTTGCAAGGGTGAAAGGTCAATCTTAGTCCCGTCAGCAGTTTCACTGATCATAGGTCGACGGGATAAATCGGTTTTAAGTTTTTCAACTTCGGCAAACAGGGAGGACAGGCTATTTTCAATTTGTCCAATTTCTGGTTTAGCCGATTTACTAGATGTAAGTTCAGACGCAAGGTTTTCAATGCGGTTTTGCATCGGTGCTATAAGTTGAGCTAGATTTTGCGCGATTTGCTCACTTGATAGGGCCGGTTCTTGTGGCGTCTTTTGCAAGGTGACTTTTTGGCTTTCTTTTAACGCTGCAAGATTAGGAGCAAATTTTTCTACAATAGGATCTAATGCTTTTTCAACCGCGACCCCCCAGTAAGGTTGCAAGATTAAAGCCACCGCTATAGATGGAAGACCGATCAGAGAGAAAAAGGAAATTTTCTTTGCCGTTGTAGGGAGGGTTGAACTTTCAACTATTGGCGTATCTTCAATTGGGCCCTCTACTTTAGGCGTTTCGGCATCAATAGTAGGTGTTTCTTCTTGAGGGTTGTTTTTAAAGACAAGGTTGTCTTCTTTGGCTGCTTTTCTAACTTCGTCATGTTTGGCATCAGGGATGTGGTTACGAGATTTCCAGCCTTGAACGGTGCTAACAGCGATGTCTAATTTATGAGCCATGGGGCGGATGCCACCAAAGGCTTGAATGATTTCTTCCGCGCTATAGGACGCGATGATATCTTCGTCGCTTGTTGTGTTTGTTGGTTTAGAAGTATCAAAATCAGCCATGATTTCATCCAGTTTGGTTAACAGGTTTGTTTGTGTCGGTGTCGCGGCTACATGAATTTGCTGCCAGTCTAAATGACTTAATTTTGTGGCAACATTAGGGCTAAGACATAGGGCCGTAATCGTCGTAAGAGTTTGGCTTAAATTGGCCTGCTCTACAAGAGTGCAAAAGCTTTCTGCCGTACGTGGGGAGTAAAATAAAACTACCTGTACGCGTTCATGGGCAAGAGCCTCTATCACATCAATGGAAAGTGATGTTGCTTTCAACGAATTATACAACACAGCACGGTGAAGCGTGAAGTTATTTATTGATAATAAACCAGAAAGATTCCCCGCAAGCTTGCTGCCTGCAATATGCAATAATGGGCCTTTAGTCGGGTCTAGCTTTTTGGATATAAGATCGGCAAGCTTATCTACATCGCCTGCTGCTGTTTCTATCGTTTTAAAGCCTGCTTTTTGGGCTTCTTGGGCGGTGGCATCACCAACGGCATAAATTGGAAGTGACAGTATCGTTTTTTTGAATGCATTTTGTTTAAGCAACGCACGAACGCCGTTGGCGGATGTGAATACAACGGCCTGAACTTCTGTTAACCATTTTTTTAACGGTTCTTTTGGTTTAATATAGTCGATGGATAAAAGAGGAGCAGTAAGGGTTTTTATCTGCTTTTTCCAGAGAATATCAACAACTTGTACTGCATCTTCTTTAGGGCGGGTTATAAGAACCAACCCTCCCTCATCATCTGATCTTATATTTTTATTATTTTCTTGAGCGGTTTTAGTCACCGAAGAAATTATCTCCCATTTGAGATTTTAGTTTTTCACCCATTGCTTCACCCATGGCCTGTGCTTCACTTTGTGGGCCAAAGGCTTCGTCACTGAGTTGGCGAGTTCCATCGAAAGAACATACTAACCCGCGCAGGCGTAGATTTCCATCTTCTTGGATTTCAGCGAGCCCTGCAATTGGTGTACGACAAGACCCATCAAGTTTTGCTAACATGGCACGTTCTGCGGTGACACGTGTATGTGTTGCTGGACAATTTAAAGGATCAAGTAGGGCCTGTATGCGTTCATCCCCTTTACGAAGGGTGATAGCTATGGCACCTTGCGCAACAGCAGGTAAAACATCATCTTCTTCTAGGGCGGATGCAATTACATGTTCCATGCCTAAACGATTAAGACCAGCGACAGCCAATAGGGTCGCATCAGCAACGCCTTCTGACAGTTTACGCAGGCGCGTTTGAACATTGCCGCGGAAGGTAACAACTTTAAGGTCTGGATATTTACCTAAAATCTGTGCCTGACGGCGTAATGAAGATGTTCCAACGATACTGCCAGCAGGAAGGTCACTTAGATTTTTTGCTTTTTCACAAATGAAGGCATCACGTACATCTTCACGGGGAAGAACAGCACCAAGTTGTTGGTCGCTAGGGATTTGTGTTTCTAAATCCTTCATGGAATGAACAGAAATATCTGCACGACCATCGGCCAAGGCTTCATCAAGCTCTTTCGTGAAAAGGCCTTTTCCGCCGACTTCTGAAAGGGGGCGGTCTTGAATTTTATCACCTGTGGTTTTAAGCGCTACAATCTCACACTCTAAACCGGGATTGGCTGCTTGTAATTTATCACGTGTTTCATAGGCTTGTGCCAACGCAAGAGGAGAGCCACGGGTACCAATTTTAAGAATTTGTGTCATAGGAAAACCATTTAAATATAAAATATAGATTGAATTTTTTTCTAAACAAGCTGTAGCGCATTCGGCTCCAATAGGCTACACCCTTCACATAAACTTTCTTAATATTTTTTGGATTGCTTAAGAGTATAAACAGATGTTGGTTCTTGGTATAGAAACGTCCTGCGATGAAACGGCTGCGGCTGTTGTGTCTGCGGAAACGGAAAATGGGCAGCTAAAAGGCGGCGGCGTTATTCATTCGAACATTGTTCTGTCCCAACTGGATGAACATCGCCCTTATGGTGGGGTTGTACCAGAAATTGCCGCACGAAGCCATTTAGACCATATGGACAGTATCATTGAACGTGCCTTGGAAGAGGCAGATGTGGAATTGTCTGACCTAGATGCGATTGCCGCGACCAGTGGGCCAGGGTTAATCGGTGGCGTCATGGTTGGCATGATGACAGCGAAAGCCCTTTCCCTTGCAGCCAATAAACCGTTTGTTGCGGTTAATCACTTAGAAGGTCACGCATTAACCGCACGGTTGAGCGAAGATGTGTCCTTTCCTTATTTGCTGTTGTTGGTTTCTGGGGGGCATTGCCAAATCCTTTGTGTGCGTGGTGTTGGCGACTATGAGTTATATGGCCAAACTTTAGATGATGCCGTTGGGGAAGCTTTTGATAAAACGGCTAAACTTTTAGGTTTAGAATATCCCGGCGGTCCCAATGTGGAAAAAGCGGCCCTTAATGGTGATGAACTTAGGTTTAAATTGCCGCGCCCTCTTATAAATCGTCCAGACTGTAATTTCTCTTTCTCTGGATTGAAAACTGCGGTTCGACAGCAGGTGGAGAAACTGTCTGAAAACGAACGAGATGATCAAGCGCTTGCAGATTTATGTGCGTCTTTTCAATTAGCTGTTGGCGATGTGTTTGCGCATAAATGTAAAAGAGCAATGGAAAGATTCCGTACTGAATGTGGTGAAGGCCATGCCTTGGTTGTTGGTGGCGGCGTTGCTGCAAACAAGAAATTACGTAAGGTTTTAACGGATGCGGCTGCTTCGCAAAATATGACTTTTGTTGCACCACCGGTTCCTTTATGTACGGATAATGGGGCGATGATTGCTTGGGCTGGGTTAGAACGTTTTCGCCGTGGCCTTTCTGATGGTCTGGATTTCGGGGCAAGACCACGTTGGCCTTTAGATAGTTTAAAAATAGAGTTGCCTTAATCTGTAAATCAATGAAAACTGGTCAAATGACAGCGATAAAAACAACAATAATTGGTGGTGGTGCATGGGGGACAGCCTTGGCTTGTGCCGCACGTCGTGCTGGATCTGAAGTAACTCTTTGGGCGCGAAATCGACAGGTTGTCGATGATATTAATCAAGGTCATGGTAACCCATTATATCTGCCAAATACAAAAATCGAATCAGACATTGTGGCGACTTCGAATATGGAAGAAGCCCTCAAGGGGGCTGAGGTCGTTTTATTGGTTGTCCCAAGTCAGCATTTACGTGATGTCGCCAAGGACATGGCACCTTTCGTGAAAGATATAGCTGTTGCTGTTTGTTGTAAGGGCGTGGAACAATCAACAGGGGCATTAATGCATGAAGTGGCCCAAGAAATATTACCTGATGCGCATATTGCCATCGTTTCGGGCCCTACCTTCGCAGCGGAGGTTGCTATCGGTTTGCCTACGGCTGTGACTGTGGCATCTAAAGATGTAAATGCACGGGACATCATTATGCGTGCCGTTGCTGCACCTACTTTTAGACCTTACCCAACAGAAGACATGATCGGAGCAGAAATAGGTGGTGCGGTTAAAAACGTTCTGGCTATCGCCTGTGGGATCGTAACGGGTAGGAAGTTAGGCGAGAATGCACGTGCTGCGCTTGTAACACGTGGACTAGCCGAAGTTATGCGTCTTGGTGAAAAACTAGGAGCAAAACCTGAAACGCTCATAAGTTTGTGTGGGTTGGGTGATTTAACGCTGACATGCAATAGCCCTCAATCCCGAAATATGTCATTTGGCATTGAATTGGGGCATGGACGTTCTGTCCAATCAATATTAGATGAACGCCGTGCCGTGACAGAAGGTGTCTGGTCGGCAGTATCAGTAATGGAACTATCCAAGAAATTAGATGTGGATATGCCTATCTGTCAGGCTGTGAATGAAATAGTCACAGATGGTGCGGAAATAGACGAAACAATACGTAAATTATTGAATCGCCCTTTGCGCACTTAACTTTACCAGTATTATTTTGATATATATGAACTTAGGAATTTTTTTGTATTTTCCTGCATTTTTGAATTCATGTCTTTGGTGGTTTTCTCTACCAGACTGAACCATACTTTCTCGCGGTCAATGAGTTTGATATCTTCGGCTACAGTCATACTACGTGAAACTGTAGCATTTGTGTTTGCCGCTGCGCCTGATGTATCCATAACTTTTATTTCAATAGAAAGCTTGGATGTATAGCGTTCAGATTGTTCCGTTGTGAAGGTGCCTGTAATCCCGTCTTTTTTTGATAAAATTTCTTCAACAACGGATGCTTCAGAAATGGTAATGATTGCACTACCCGATGTTCCTGTTGCTTGTACCACATCATTAGCCCATCGCACTGCTGTTTCCATGAGGGAAATCGGCATTTCGTGATCTACATAGGGTTCGCTCATGGTTGGTTGATAGGCCTTTTTTATCTGTATGTCGGCAATATCTAATTTGATAGGATCAATATGGCCAAATGTCAGATCTGCAAAGTTGTTTTTCTCAACTTTTGCGGCACAGGCAGCCAACATGACAGCCATAAAACCTAAGAATATTACTTGAATTATCCGACGCATCCCTAACTCCTTCACATTGAAC
Source organism: uncultured Curvivirga sp. (assembly GCA_965602285.1). Taxonomy (GTDB): domain Bacteria; phylum Pseudomonadota; class Alphaproteobacteria; order UBA8366; family Aestuariispiraceae; genus Curvivirga. The sequence goes on from CBFCZA010000063.1 coordinate 5,617, forward strand.
ACAGATTTTGCACCATCACTATGCGCAAATTCGGTTAATTTGGTCAAGTTAAACTCAGAAGTTATAGGTTATAAAGCTAAAGAGGAGGCTTATTGTGCAGCCTTTAATTGTAATATGTCTTCTTTGGTGAATTCGAAAGCTGTATTACAGAATTCACAATTCACAGAAATCTTCCCATCAACAATAGAATGATCAATGTCATCTTCACTTAATTGCAATAAAACCCCTGAAATTTTATCACGGGAACAACGACACCCAATATCCAATGGTTTGGGATCAAAGACACGTACGCCATCTTCGTGGAAAAGGCGAAATAGTAATTCTGTTGAGCCCATTTCAGGGTCGATCATTTCTTCTTTTGTTGCACTTTTCATCAAAGTGACCGAACGGTTCCAGTCTTCTAGGGCATCATCCGTTACATGCTTAGAAACGCCGCCTTCTTCTGGCATTTTTTGAAGCACGATACAGCTGCTGCGCCATTTTCCATCGCGCCCTTTATCTGCGGCCAAATGTACAGTGGAATGAAACTGTTCTGATTGTGCAAAATAATGTGCAACTGCTTCTTCAAGTGTTTTTCCACGAATTTCTACGATACCTTGATAGCGTTCCATGTCTTGGCCTAGATCTACGGTGAAGGAAAGATAGCCTTTTTCCAAAAAGAAAAGAACGGGAGAACGTAAGCAAGCTTCTTCGTCTGGTAATTCTTTATCAACCTTAATATAGCCGCGCACATCACCATCACTGGTCACATCCGCCACCATCATTGAAACTGGTCCGTCACCTTTTGCTTGGAGGGTGAATATTCCGTCATATTTCAAGGCTGTGGCAAGGGCGGCCCCTAAGGTCAAAAACTGCCCTAATAAAACCTTCGCAGGATATGGAACATCTTCATGGCGTGACAAAATAGTATTGATTGTATTTCCCATACGTACCACACGACCATTTAGGCCTGTACTATCAATCATATATGGAAGCACCATATCATCAGTAATATTGATAGGGCCGCCTTCAAAAGGGGAATTTTTATTTTGTGCGTCAGACATCATATAACCTATGGGTTTAATTTGGTCGTTAGAAATGGCTATAACAGAGGGATTTTTCAAGACCTCTGCCATAGCATATCATACATAAACGTGATTTGAGATGCCTTATATAGCATCCAAGCAATAAGCCAAGACCCCTTTTTGGGCATGCAGGCGGTTTTCGGCTTCGTCCCAAATAACAGATTGTGGTCCATCAATCACTGCTGTTGTCACTTCTTTCTCGCGATATGCAGGAAGACAATGCATGAAAATAGCATCAGGTTTTGCTTTTGCCATCAATGCTTCATTCACTTGGAACGGTTGAAGAAGGTTATGACGCACTTCTGCGTCTTTATCGCCCATGGAAACCCATGTGTCGGTAACAACGCAATCGGTTCCTTCCATGGCTTCATTCGGATCATGGTAAACCTCTACGTTGCCACCATTCTTTGCTGCCCAATCAAGCACATCTTGAGGGACAGGAAGTTGTTCAGGAACGGCAAGACGCAAAGTAAAATCAAAACGTACGGCAGCTTGGATAAAGCTTGTCGCCATATTATTTCCATCACCACTCCATGTGACTACTTTGCCTTTAATAGGCCCGCGATGTTGTTCATAGGTCATCACATCTGCCATCAACTGGCAGGGATGTGTTCTATCTGTAAGGCCATTGATCACAGGAACCGTGGCATATTTTGCCAGTTCCAATAATTTATCCTCAGCCGTAGTACGGATCATAATTGCATCTACATAGCGGCTTAGAACACGTGCAGTATCAGCAATAGATTCACCATGGCCTATTTGAGATTCTGACGGGGTGATAACAATAACTTCACCACCTAATTGGCGCATCCCAACATCAAAACTAACACGCGTACGTGTAGAAGGCTTTTCAAAGATACAGGCAAGAACTTTGCCTTCTAACGGCTTTTCTGTGCCGCGTGAATTACCTTTACGAAATGCATTACCCGCATCAAGCATCGTACGCAGGGTCGCTTCATCAAAATGATCTAAATCCAAAAAATGTTTTGGTGATGTATTTGTCATGGTGGCTCTTATGCCTCCTTTTTTGTCGCGGCTGCATCCATGGCAGTGATCGCTTCATCAATATGTTGTTTCTCGATGGTTAATGGCGGCAGTAGACGTACCACATTCTCAGCAGCGCCAACGGTTAGAAGGCCCTCATCTTTGAACGCACCAACCATTGTACCTGCTTCGATTACATCGGCGTTACATTGTAGGCCTAGCATTAATCCAGCGCCGCGCCATCCAGTGAAAATAGTCGGATGCTTAGATATCAACTCATCAAGTTTAGACTGGAAATATGCCGAAACCTCTTGGACATGATCAAGGAATCCTTCTTCCTCTACAATATCAAGGACAGCATTACCAACAGCCATAGCCAATGGATTGCCGCCATAAGTAGTCCCATGCATGCCGGGCTGCATGCCTTTCGCGGCTTCTTCCGTAGCCATAAAGGCGCCAATAGGGAAACCGCCGCCCATGCCTTTGGCTGTCGCTATTGCGTCGGGTTTAATATCGGCCCACTCATGGCCCCACATTTTCCCTGTTCGCCCATTACCACACTGAACTTCGTCCAAAATAAGCAAGAGGCCAAATTCATCAGCAGCAGCACGAAGGGCTTGCATATACTCTTTATCAGCAGGGCGAATACCACCTTCACCTTGGATTGGTTCAATGAGGATTGCAGCAGTTTCTTCGGTAATTGCTGCACGTAATTCATTGAGGTTTCCAAAAGGAACGCTGTCAAAACCTTCAACCGCAGGGCCAAAGCCATCAATATATTTTGGATTGCCAGCCGCAGAAATCGTTGCCAATGAACGTCCATGAAATGCACCTTGAACCGTGATAATACGCCATTTTTCAGATGTACCATTCACATGGTGGTAACGACGTGCAAGTTTAATCATGCCTTCCATGGCTTCCATGCCAGAGTTGGTAAAGAAAACACGTTCGCCAAAACTGTTTTCTGTCATTCGTTTTGCAAGGCGTTCTTGGTCTGGAATATGATATAGGTTTGATACATGCCAAAGTTTGCTTGCTTGGTCTTGTAATGTCTTCACCAAATGTGGGTGACAATGCCCAAGGCCATTGACTGCGATGCCTGCAAAAAAGTCTAAAAATCGTCGTTCTTTATCATCGAAGAGATACACCCCTTCGCCCCGGACCATAGATTCTGGAAACCGTGCGTAAGTGTTCATTACTGCGCTTGATTGCGCTAATGTCTCTGAAGATGACATGAAGAAATAGACCTTTCTGTTTTATAAGTATGATTCAATAAAATCCATCATCAAAAAATTGATGTAGAACGGAGAAGCAATGCCGATAATTGCCCTATATGTCAACGGGAAAGCAAGAGAATGCTTATAAAATATGAAAAGCTTTGATTAGTTTTTGATTTTATAGCCTGTAGTAAGGAAAATCAGGGTAATACCCCAAGATATCGTGACCCAAATAGCTACTAAAATAAGACCCTGCCATATATCTAATGCATGGGCACCAGTGAAACCAAATCGGACGGCTTCAACTATTCTAAACACGGGATTATAGTCTAAAAGAAATTGAAGATCCGCGTCTAGGGCGCTGCGTGGAAAAAAAGAGCCAGATAAAAACATCAGTGGCATTAAAACGAAGGCTTCTAATCCTGCTAATTTGTCCCATTTTTCTGATATAATAGCAGCGCTAACCCCCGCAGAAGAAAAAAGGAAAATACCCAGCAGAACACCACAAACCAATTCTGGAATATGAATTGGTATGACCGGTCCACCCAATAGGATTAATACAGCCCAGACACTTGTACCTATGGCAAGGCAAAGGCCACTTGCTGAAATAGTATAGCTAACCAATATTTCAATACCATTGAGAGGCGCGCCTAAAAGATCATCCAAATTTCCTTCGAGTTTATCGAACATCAAAGAGAATGCTGTTGATTCAAAACTTCGTTGAAGCATGGATGTGGCAATGAAACCTGTGGAAAGGAAGGTGATATAATCAAGGCCCCCTGTTTGTGGAATACTACCACCTAATGTAATTAAAATAACACCGGCAAATAGCAAGGCTTGTAAAGCTGGCCCCACCACAGAAATACCGAAAAAACGAACCTCTCGTTTAAGCTCTCTTCGGATAAGGGTTACAATGCCAATTGCATTCAAATACCCATATTGGCGTGGTGGAGATAAATCAGACATCGGTGCCTATTCTACAATTATGCTTTTAATTTATAACCACTACGCGCCCAACGCCATGCCCATAAGAAAAGGGCAGTATTCACGCCCACCATAACAAGGACCCCTACAAATGGGGCGCTATCAGAATGGCCAATAAAGCCATACCTAAAACCATCAATCATGTAAAAGAAGGGGTTGAAATGGGCAAATGTATAGAAAGGTTCCGGTAGGCGTTCTATAGAATAAAAGGTTCCACTTAAGAATGAAAAAGGTGTGATGATAAAGTTTGTAACGGCTGCTATATGATCAAACTTCTCTGACCAAATTCCACCAATGACGCCAAGCAAAGATAACATCATGGAGGCCATGAATGCATGGTAAACAATAAAGAATATATTGTGAATGGATAGGTCGACAAAGAAGGCCATGGTGATGCCTGTCGCCAATCCAACCAACATACCGCGTGTTACACCACCAAGGGCATAGGCTGCGACAAATTCAAATGGGCTGATAGGGGGCAATAAAACATCAACGATATTACCTTGGACCTTGGAAATCACTAAGGATGATGATGTGTTGGCAAAACTATTTTGGGCCATTGCCATGATGATCAACCCAGGGGCAAGAAAGACGGAGAACGAAATGCCGTTAACGGTTTCCACTGCACGTCCCAAAGCTAATGTAAAAATAGCAAGAAATAAGAGAGTGGTGATAACAGGAGCCGCCACTGTTTGGGTGAAAACATTCAAAAATCGCCTTACCTCTTTCAAATAGAGATAACCCGCACCGATCCAGTTAATACGCCCAAATCGTCTTGGCTGTAGCATTTCTGACATTTTCATCGTCCTTAGTGGTGTTTTGTCGCGTGAATAACGCTGTGATTTGAGCGGGAGAATAGAAGAGACGAGGCCAGAGTACAAGGGGTAGGAGAGGCCTATCTTAGATGAATTCTAGGAATAAAAGAATCTATGAAGGTTATTACTTACGACTCTTCTGAAAATAGTCTTTGCTTCTTTTCGCTACTCTTTGATCGCAATCGAGATCGGCGTTCAGAATTAACAAGATTCAAAGCCGACTTATTTAAACGACCTGCTTCTACCCGATTGAAGAGTTCATCGTCACGCCCTTCATCATCCCAATTATGTAACATTTTAACTGTACCAGATCGTCGTCCAATACCTGCTATGTCATAACTAATATTGGTTTCTTTCAGTTCTTTCGTCGGTTTTGGCATCAGGCGGAATAATTTTATAATGAAATCATCCTTAGCGGCCTTCGGTTCTGTAGTAATTTTTTTCCATCCTACCGCATGTTGTTCCCAACCATCTAAGGCAAAGGCTATATGCATTCTATTTTCATATAATTCTTTTTTTAAGTCTTCGAATTTTTCATCACGTGTGTAGGAACGGTCATCAAAAATCATCAT
>CBFCZA010000064.1:0-11239 GCA_965602285.1 uncultured Curvivirga sp.
TTTTCAAAAAGGTAAATCCGAAGCAGAAGGTCGTGATGTTCCTTTGGGTGAGGGTATCTCTTTGGTACGTGATATGTTTGTTGCCGATACCATGGAAGAAGCCGAAGCAATGGCGGGAGAGCAATTGCAGATTTATCTTCGTTGGATTTGTCATTGGCGTGGACTTGGTAACCATATGAACCCGGGTGAAGAATTGCCAGAAACAGAAGGTAAGCTTGATCTTCTTTCTTATGAATTCTTACACCCGCGTAACTTGTTGTTTGGAACACCTGATTATGTGGCGGATAAGATCCAAGAACTAAAAGATGAATTGAACCTTCAGCATCTTCAAGTTTGGTCAAACTTCCCTACAATGAAGCAAGAGCATGTGATGAAATCTGTGAAACTTTTCACAGAAGAAGTTATGCCGCGTTTTAAATAATTACGACCCTATGACTTGAGGGAGAAGTTGTGTCTTAAAAACGCTTCTCCCTTCTTCTTTTAAAAGATAGGTTAAAGACATGCCAACTTCCTCCTCTAAAAGATGGAACGCGCCAGCTTATTTTCCAGAAAAACTGCATGGTGGAGATCGTGATTGGATTGCGACCGGGACTCATTTCTATTATCAGGGAACCGGACCTGTTGTTGTTTTGATCCATGGCGTTGGTCTGGATTTGACCATGTGGCATGCCCAAGTTGCTGAATTGTCAAAAAACTATACAGTTTTAACCTATGATATGTTAGGGCATGGCAAAAGTGCGAAGCCACCGGGGCCACGACAATTGAAGGACATGGTCAACCAATTGGAAACTCTTCGTACTTATTTTAAAATTGATAAAATGGCTTTGGTTGGTTTTTCCCTTGGCGGGTTTGTGGCGCAAGCCTACACAATAGCCCATCCTGATTCCGTAGAAAAACTTGTGATTTTAAACAGTGGTCATGGGCGCAGTGAAGATATGTTGTCAGCCGTACGAACCCGTTACGAAACATCATTGAAAGACGGGCCGGCTGGTATGATTGATGCGGCCTTGGCCCGATGGTTGTCCCCTGAATATCAACAAACTAATCCCGATGCAGTACAGGCAATTAGAACACGCCTTGAAACCAACGATCGTGAAGGTTTTTTAAGTGCGTATCGTTTATTGACCATTGATAACGCCTACTTAGAAGACCATCTTGGGGAAATCTCTTGTCCAACACTGGTTTCTACGGGAGAACTGGATTCTGGCTCAACACCAGAAATGGCAAAATCGATGTCAGCTGCAATCCCCGGGTCTGAATTGGAAATATTAACAGACTTGCGTCATATGGCACCTGTGGAAGGAGCCTATATTGTGAATAGAATGCTTCTGGAATTTTTAAATAAATAAACTAAAAGATATGTGGGATTTATATATCCCTCAAAGATCGAATTGTGACTGGATTATAAAATAATGACCGAAAAAACCACAGATTTAAACCGCCTGTTTAAACCAAAACATATAGCCTTTGTTGGTGGGAATGATGCTATTTTGGCGATAGAGCGTTGTGTGGAATTTGGTTTTACAGGAGAAATATGGCCTGTTCATCCCAAACGAGAAGAGATGGCTGGTTATAAATGTTATGCTTCTTTGGAGGATTTACCAGAGCCACCGGATGCCTCTTTTGTGGCTGTAAACCGTGATTTGTCGGTTCAAATCGTTGGAGAGCTTTCAGGCATGGGGGCGGGTGGTTGTGTTTGTTATGCTGCTGGTTATGCAGAACTTGGTGGCGATGGCATTGCTGCGCAAGCCGCATTGATAGAAGCATCTGGTGATATGCCGCTGGTAGGGCCAAACTGCTTTGGTTTTGTAAATTATATGGATCGGGTTGCGTTATGGCCGTATTTATTTGCAGATAACGCAGTGCAAGAAGGTGTGGCGTTGGTATCGCAAAGTGGCAATATTGCCATGAACTTAACAATGAACCAACGTTCTATTCCTTTTACCCATGTGATTGGTGCAGGTAACCAAGCGGTCCTTGGTGTACCCGAATTCATCGATGCCTTACTAGAAGATGAGCGGGTGAAGGCAATCGCCCTTTATTTGGAAGGGCTGGATGATGTAGCCGCCTTTGCAAAATCTGCGATGCGCGCCTTAGAAAAAGGGGTGCCGATTGTGGCCCTAAAAGTTGGAGTTTCAGATCTTGGTGCGCGCCAAGCCAGCAGTCATACAAGTTCCCTTGTTGGGGCTGATGGTCTTTATAATACTTTATTTAAACGAACGGGCGTAATTCGTGTTCAATCCTTAAATGCGCTATTAGAAACAGTTAAAATGTTCGCCATTTGTGGCCCGATTGAGGGTAATAAAATGACATCTATGTCTTGTTCAGGTGGTGAGGCGGCCTTGGTTGCAGATCTTGCTGATCGGTTTGATATGGTGCTTCCTGATTTATCGAAGTCACAGACAGAAACGTTAAGCAGTTTTCTTGGTAAGTATGTGACGGTATCAAATCCGTTGGATTATAATACGGCGATTTGGGCTGATTTTGATGCGATGAAGAATTGTTTTGCGACCATGATGTCTGGTGATTTTGATGTAAATTGTCTGATTTATGATTACCCTACTATTCCGTTTTCAAAGGAAGTCGCCGAATGGGACCTTTGTTTAGATGCCTATATCGCGGCGCATAATGAAACAGGTCGTCCGGCGGTTATGATCACAACTATATCTGAACTTATCCCAGAATCAGCACGTAAACGCATGATAGCAAACGGGGTGGTTCCTTTACAAGGTAGCGAAGAAGCCTTGATCGCAATGTCTTCTGCGGCTTGGTATGGCAAGGAACGTTCTAAAATACTTCTTAAAAATAATTTACCTAAAAAGGCACCACAAGTGGATTTGGATCGACCTGTTCTTATGTTGAATGAATGGGATAGCAAGGAATCCCTTTCTCATTATGGGTTAACGACACCAGAAGGGGCTGTTGTTAAGGCTAATACAGCAGCAGCAAAAGCCGCGGAACTTGGTTTCCCTGTGGTGGTAAAAGCTGTTGGTGATAACTTAGCCCATAAAACAGAATTAGGTGCAGTAGCCCTAAACCTTAAAACGGAAGATGCTGTTGAACAAGCAGTCGCACGCATTGGAAAATCAGTACAACATCTGGACGGCTTAGGGGGAAATTTCCTTGTCGAAAAAATGGTCAGTGGCAGCATTGCTGAACTGATTGTTGGCGTGAAACGTGACGATCAATTTGGCCCTGTTCTTGTCATTGGTGCTGGTGGTGTGTTGGTGGAACTGATGGAAGACAGCCAGACTTTATTATTGCCTGTTGGACGCGAGGATGTAAGCGAAGCTTTAGAATCCTTAAAAGTTTATAAATTACTAAATGGTTTTCGTGGTGCTGAAATCGCGGATATTGATGCGGTTATCGATAGTGTGATGGCCGTTGCGAATTACGCTATGGATCATTGGGATAAGATCGAAGAATTAGATGTGAATCCACTTATGGTAAGCACAAAAGGAAATGGGGCATTTGCTGCGGATGCAGTTATACAATTAGCCAAAAATTAACATTTTTAAATAACAATTTTTATGATGAATTAGGGAGTGAGACCATGAACAACGAAGTGATTATCAGTTGTGCCGTAACGGGGGCTGCAGACACTGTGGCGCGTAACCATCATGTGCCAGTAACACCAGAGCAAATTGCGAACTCAGCTTTAGAAGCCGCAGAAGCAGGGGCTGCGATAGCACATATCCATGTGCGTGATCCAGAAACAGGGAAAGGATCACGTGATCCAAAATTATTTGCAGACGTTGTAGAGCGTATCCGTGCCAGCAATAGTGATGTGGTGATAAATTTAACGGGTGGCATGGGTGGTGATTGGATCCCAAGTGAAGAAGATCCTTCTTTACCGGGTCCAGGAACAGATATGTTAGGTCCGTTAGAACGTTTAGTTCATGCAAAAGAATTGCTTCCTGAAATTTGCAGCCTTGATTGTGGAAGTATGAATTTCAGCGATGGAAATGATATTTATGTAAGTCCCGCTGGTTATCTTCGTGTGATGGCAGAACATCTTAAAGATTTGGGCGTTAAGCCAGAGTTAGAAGTTTTTGAACTTGGGCATATTCGCTTCGCAGAGCAGATGATGAAAGAGGGGTTATTAGACGATAGCCCGCTTTTCCAAATTTGCCTTGGCCTAACTTGGGGGGCTTCTGCTGATACTGCCACGATGAAGGCAATGGCTGATGCCCTACCTTCTGGTGTGAATTGGGGCGGTTTTGGTATTGGTCGTCATGAAATGCCTATGGTCGCACAAGCGATCTTGTTAGGGGGCAATGTACGTGTTGGTCTTGAAGATAATATCATGTTGGATCGTGGTGTGTTGGCGACAAATGGCACCTTGGTGGAACGCGCCGCAGAAATAGCAGTTCGTCTTGGTGCTAAAGTCTTAACACCAGCGGAAGCCCGTGCAAAATTGAAGCTACGTGGCACTCAATAAGCCTTTATTACAATAGTATAGAAATCAGGCGGGAAGGGGGATCTTCTTCTCGCCTTTTTTGTTGTTCGACTAGTTCGCTTCACCATCAAGTACTTTGCATATAATATTCACTGTATTTGCAAAATGGGCTTCAATCAGGGCGCAGGCGACATCGCTATCACCGTCTAAGATAGCATCAACAAGTTTCTTATGGTCATTGTCAAAACGATCGGCCTCTGATTTACCAGAGTTGATATTCATAGCGCGACGCTTGTTCAAATATTCGATAGATAGATTGCGGTAACGATCCATTTCATCAAATAAAATGTCTCTAAACTTCATAAGCCAATTAGACTCACAACCACTCACCAAGGCAAAATGGAATTCTTTGTGGCATTTGACCCATTCCCCAGACGGGTTGCCGGGATTGTCTTTGCTTTCATAAGGTGTTCTGTCTAATCGATGGAAAGCTGCGATTACTTCACTTTCCCAGACTTTATCACCGCGTTCTATGGATTCTTTAATCGCCCAGCTTTCCAACTGAATGCGCATACGGCTAAGGTCTAATAATTCTTTCTTGGAAATATCTGCGACACGAAACCCACGTTGTTTTTCAGCTAAAATAAAACCAACGGCTGCTAATTTTGAAAGGGCCTCTCTAAGGGGGCTTAATGAGATATCATATTCATCGCGTAACTTTGCGATACTTAGTTTTTTACCCGGTTCCCAACGCCCTTTGATGATATCAGATTTGATTTTGTCATAAACATCAGCCATTTTGCTGTTGGCGAGAGAATCTGTGTTTTCCGGCATAAAATAATCTACTTTTCAAAATTGAGTATATTCCATCAATAAAAAGATTATATTTCTTTGTATTGAGTGTTTAACTATATAATCGATTTTTTGGTAAATTCAAGAAGCCGAATGTTTTCTTAGGTGTTTTTCGACAATTTTTTCTTCATTTTGGTGATTTTAATTGCCATATTTCATTCAAAATCATAGGCTTGTTTAGGGTGCTATTTATATGTAGGTGCGAATGTCTTGGTAAAGAAACTTGAAATTGGACAAAGGGAAAATACACGTGCCGATACTTTGGCCCGTGCCGTAGATCTTATCGGTAAAGCCGAGTTTTTACCAAGTATCATGGATTATCTACGGGTGGATGTTCCATTTGTTGGCATGTTACTGCTTATTTTGGACGAAAGTAGCCGACCCATTTATATTTATGACACGATTAGGTCATCTTATCGTATGAATTTGGATATGTATCTTGATGGCGTGTATCAACTTGATCCTTTTTATTCTAAATTTTGCAAGGATAAGAAAGCATCAGTGATGTTGATACGTGATGTGGCACCAGATCGCTTCCAACTGACAGAATATTATCGCCGTTATTATCAGAATATTGAACTTCGTGATGAAATTGCGATCTTTACGGAACTTCAAGACGGGCGCTTTTTGTTTTTCTCTATTGGCCGTAGGGGGGGCGAAGCTAAATTCAAGCGTAATGAATTGAAGGCGGTTGAACGCGATTTACCTGTTTTAGCCTCCTTATGCCGTCAACATTTTCGCCAATCAGATTATAAACCTGTTACGTCTGAGGACAGTGGTGCGGAGGAAAGATTGCAATTTGCCTTGGAAAGATTCGGGGAAGAATCTTTAAGTCCAAGAGAACGCGAAGTGGCCACATGTATCTTGCAAGGGCATTCTTCAAAATCCCTCGCAAAAGAAATTAATATCAGCCCTGAAACGGTGAAAATTCATCGCAGAAATATCTATCGAAAGCTAAATGTGTCTTCTCAAACCCATATGGGTTATATACAATTCCTCAGTTTATCTCATACTCTTATCCATAATAAATATTAATGGGAGAGTAAGTGTGTCGGATCTAACGGCAAAAGCCGCTATCGATATAAGAGAAACAACAAAAGTTTATGGCAACAATCGCGCTGATGGTGTTGTAGCTTTGGATGACGTTTCTTTGGTTATTGAAGATAACGAGTTTTTTACCTTATTGGGACCTTCTGGTTGCGGTAAGACGACATTGTTGCGTTTAATTGCAGGTTTTGAACAACCAACCGAAGGCGAAATTCTTTTGTTTGGTGATCACCTTGAAGGACTGCCACCGCATAAACGTTCCGTGAATACAGTGTTCCAACATTATGCGCTCTTCCCTCATATGACCGTGGCTGAAAATATCGCCTTTGGTCTTGAGATGCTTGGGAAAGTAAAAGAGGAAATCAAAAAAACAGTTGATGATGTACTTGCGCTGGTTCAAATGGAACATCTTGCTAATCGTAAGACCAGCCAACTTTCTGGCGGACAGCAGCAGCGGGTAGCATTAGCCCGTGCACTGGCGCCACATCCAAAAGTATTACTGCTTGATGAACCTCTTTCTGCGCTTGATTTTAAATTGCGCAAAGAGATGCAGATAGAATTAAAACGCTTACAAACGGAAACCGGTATTACCTTTATTTTTGTGACCCATGACCAAGAAGAAGCTTTGACCATGTCTGATCGCATTGCCGTCATGAAAGATGGTCATATTTTGCAAGTTGGTAGCCCACGTGAAATTTATGATCGCCCAGCTAAGCGCTTTGTAGCAGATTTTATTGGGGATATTAACATTCTCAAAGGAAATGTGATTTCTAAAGATGGAAATCAAGCAAAAGTAAAATTATTGGTAGGGCTTGAAGGGGTTGCCGGTCTTCCTGCTGAAGCCGCTGATCTCTCCAATGATATCAGTGTAGCGATCCGCCCAGAGCAACTTACTTTCGTGGCGAAACCTAGTGATGATACTTTGTCTGGCCTTGTGTCTGAAGTGACCTATTTCGGATCTGGTTCTCATTATGATGTGAAATTACCAACCGATGAAATCATCACATTACGATTACAAAACCGTAGTGGGGAAAACCGACATCATGACGTCGGAGATACTGTTCATGTCGCCGTAAGTGCTGGCGCCTTACAAGTTCTTGCAGATTAAAGGAGCGATAGATGTCTGATCCATCAACATCAAGCGCCCAACTGTCTAGCAGTGTAGAATCTGCAGAAAAGCAACTGCGACGCACTAGGTTATGGCTATTGTCACCTGGCATATTACTCATTTTCATCGTGGGTATTTTGCCGTTATCTATTGTACTACTTTATTCATTCATGGAACCGGGAAGTTATGGTGGAGTTAAGTGGGTTTTCTCTTTTGATGCTTATATTCAGTTGTTATTTGAAGAAGATATCTTTGATGAAACATATGCATTCAGCACTTCATATTTAGAAATATTCTGGCGTTCTATTAGCCTTGCAATCTTCTCAACCGTGGCTTGTTTATTGGTTGGTTTTCCAACGGCTTATTTTATTGCGACCCAACCGGTTGAAAAAAGAAATACATGGTTATTCCTAATCACCATTCCATTTTGGACGAACCTATTAATTCGTACCTATGCCATGTTGATGATCCTTCGTGATGAAGGAATGTTAAACATGAGCCTAAAATCCTTGGGCATCATAGAAAAAACATTACCTATGCTTTATACGGATTTTGCCGTTGGTCTTGGTCTTGTTTATGCGTTCTTACCTTTCATGGTGTTGCCTATTTATGCGAATTTGGAAAAGCTAGATTTCCGTCTTGTTGAGGCCGGTTTCGATCTTTATGCAAATCGTTTCATGATTTTACGTAAAATTATTATCCCGCTTACAAAACCGGGTATTGCTGCGGGATGTATCTTAGTGTTCATCCCAAGTTTAGGGGCCTACATCACACCTGAGATTTTGGGTGGTGGTAAAAGTTTGATGATTGGAAATCTTATCCATATGCAATTTGGTGGCGGTCGAAATTGGCCCTTTGGCTCAGCTGTAGCCCTAATTCTCTTGGTTCTCGTTTTGATTTCCTTGTTCTTATATCTGCGTCATGGAGAGAAAAAAGGAGGCCTAGATCATGGTTGATTCAACCGTTGCAACGCCAAGCTCTTCTAATAAAGCAAGGAAAAAAATTAAAGCTGTTGATCTAAAATACCAACCCGGTTTTTCTCAAATTGCTTGGTTATGCATTACCGTGCTTTATGCACCCATTGCCGTCCTAGTTTTATTTTCTTTCAATGCGAACAGATCTGTGACCGTTTGGACAGATTTTAGTCTTGATTGGTATGTGAAGGCTTTGGCTAATGAAAAAATTCAGTCGGCCGCTTTGGTTTCTTTAGAGGTGGCCACGTTCGCTATGGTTTTTGGAACCCTCTTTGCGACAATGGCAGCTTTGGTCACGACACGTACGGCGCCCTATAAGGGAATGAATTTAGCCGTTACCGTGATCAATCAGCCCCTTATGGTGCCGGAAATAGTCACTGCTGTTGCTACATTAATTTTCTTTGCCGCGATCAAAAAACTAACCGGCGTTAGTGGTATCGGGTATTTGATTGTTGCACATACTGCTTTTTGTATTCCTTTCGCATATATGCCTATTCGGGCGCGATTGGAAGATATGGATTTAAGTCTGGAGCACGCTGCTGCAGATCTATATGCACCGCCATTACAAGTGTTTTGGCGTGTAACATTGCCATTATTGATGCCTGGAATTCTTTCAGGTGCGATGTTGGCATTCATCGTTTCTTTGGATGATGTGATTATCACTTTATTCGTCGCTGGCCCCGGAGAAACAACTTTGCCTATTTATATATTTGGGCAATTACGACGTGGGGTCACACCAGAAATCAACGCAGTCTCAAGCCTGTTTTTGGTGATTTCTATACTGATTGTGACATTTATCTTTTTATTCGATAAATCAAAAAAGTAAGCGGAAATATCCGCATCAACTGCTGACATGGAGGTTATGCAAAATGAAAACTAAACTATTATCAATGATCACTGCCGTAGGTCTTGGTCTAACTGCAACAAGTGCAATGGCTGCCGGTACTCTTAATGTATATAACTGGGGTAACTATACGAACCTTGATATGATCAAGAAATTCGAAGCTGCCCATGACGTTAAAGTAACGATTGATGACTATGACAATAACGAACAGATGCTTGCAAAAGTATCACAAGGTGGTTCTGGTTATGACGTTGTTGTCCCTGGGGATTACATGGTCTCTATTATGATCGAAAAAGGCTTGTTAGAAAAAGTTGAACCTAACAAAATGTCAAATTTCAACAATGTTGACCCAAAATGGGTTGATGTTTATTGGGATGAAGGTCGTAACTATTCTATTCCTTACCAATGGGGTACAACAAACTTCACAGTTGATACAGCTGTTTACAAAGGCGACATCAACACACTTGGACTATTGTTTGATGCACCAGCAGAACTAAAAGGTCGTATCAACATGTTGAAAGACATGAATGATGTAATCAATGCAGGTCTTCGTTATCTTGGTCATCCACGTTGCAACAGCAACAAGGCGCAGCTTAAAGAATTGAACAATCTTTTGGTAAAAGCAAAAGCTGACTGGCGTACAATGGATTATGCTGTGATCGAAAAATTAACATCTAAAGACGTTGATTTGTCACAAAGTTGGAACGGTGCGGCGAAACGTGCACGTGCTGATCGTCCTACATTGGCTTATTCTTATCCTAAAGAAGGTTACACTGGCTGGATGGATAACGTAGCAGTTCTTAAAGGTGCTCCAAACCTTGATAACGCTAAATTATTCATGAACTTCATGATGACACCAGAAGCTGCTGGCATGACTTCTAACTTCGCAAGCTATGCTAACGGTATCTTGGGTAGTGCGCCATTCATGAAGGCAGATTTAACGACTGCCCCTGAAATCGTGTTGCCTGCAAACGCACCAGCACCAGAGTTCGTACCACCTTGTGCACAAGAAGTGACAGATCTTTATACAAAAATCTGGACTAACCTTCTTAAGTAATAAGTACCTAATACCCGGGAGGGGCTCTAGGGTTCCTCCCATTTTTTCCAAATTTTAAATTGAGTTTTGATCAATGGATTTGTCAGCAATTAAGCCAAGAACAGCACGGGAATTAGGGATTATGCGTGGTTTTCCACCGGCCCCTGAAATGCGACCGAATTTAACAAATTGGGATTTGGCTCCGTTTAATCGCTGGTCATTCTTGAATATTCGTTCACTTTTTCCAACAGTTGATGTAAAAACCGATGTTCAAAATATTCAAGCATTAGCAGCCCAAAAACAGAATTTATTGTCTGTAGAATTCAATGATTGTGAAAATAATAAAACAACTATTTCTGACTTTTTAGCAAATAGTTACACCGACGGTTTTCTCGTCTTGCACAAAGGTATAAATATCACTGAACTTTATTTCAATGATATGAAGCCTGAAACACCACATTTGTCACAATCTGTGGCCAAATCATTGGTGGGTAGCCTTACTGGTATATTGCACGGCCAAGGGATCATTGATCCAGAAGCCCCGATTGTGACGTATATTCCAGAGTTAGCCATGTCTGGCTATAAAGACGCAAAACTTTCACATGCCTTAAATATGACAAGTGGCGTGCGGTTCGTTGAAGATTATAATATGCCAGAATCCGATATGACACGTATTGATAAGGCTTCTGGTTGGCGTCCCATGGACGATGGGGAGGCACAAACAACCATCCGTGATGTGATCCAAACCTTGCCAAAAATAAGAGCCCATGGAGAGATTTTCGAATATAAATCTATCGAAACTGATGTGGTCGCATGGGCATTAGAACGCGCAACAAACCAATCTCTTGCTGAGTTGGTAAGTAATTTGATTTGGAAGAAAATCGGAGCCGAACATGATGCATTTTTCACCGTGGATCGGGCCGCAACAGCCTTAGCCAATGGTGGTTTCAATGCAACGTTACGTGATTTTGCCCGATTT
>CBFCZA010000065.1:0-11210 GCA_965602285.1 uncultured Curvivirga sp.
GCGGCCGCAGAAATACCTAACGTATAGGGGCTTGCAAGAGGATTTCTAAGAATCGTTTGCATTTCCGCCCCTGCAACACCAAGAGACATGCCTACACTTAGGGCCGTTAAAGTCATAGGAAGGCGAATGTCCATGACAATGACATATAGCGAAACATCGACCTCATCTACTGGTGATGTTAGGACTTTCCAAATGTCCTTGACTTCGACCATAGACGGGCCCGTTGCAATATCAAATAATGCAACGATCACTAACAACAATAAACAGCCGCATAGCATTAGAAATCTTCGATACTGCGCCGCACGGAACCTGCTAATCGTTAGATTAGATTCTGCATCCATCATTTTGGAAACTCCTATTAACAATGGATAGGTATCGGCAAGGTTAAAAAGTAGCCTTGCCGATACGAAATCCTGATTATTTTAGTCTAGCTTCGTGATGAATGATCCATCTGCAACAATCGGCAAATAGGTTTCATAGAATTTTTTATGTGTTTCTGTAGGGTTAATATCCTTGAAGTAGTCTGGATATAGAACTTTGCCAACATATTGTAGATAAGCATAGTCATACAATGTACGTGCACCGCCATGATATAACGCATGGATTTGCTTGTTTTTAACGGCATTTAAGTGGCTCCATCCTTGGCGGGATTTAAAACCAGACAAACGTTCATGTGTGATTTTTTCATCAACGCCAAAGCCCATCAATACTGCTTGATCTCCCTTGGACCAGTATGAACCAGCAATAAGGATGATTTCTGGGTTTTGACTGATTACATATTCTGGATTTAAAGGTGCAGCTCTTTCAATCACGCCACTCGCAATATTTTTACCGCCAGCAGTTTTAATGATGCCGCCCCACATATATCCGTCACCATAACTATTGTCATATTCCCCAGCACCTTTATGGCCGATTTCAACATAGACGCGTTTTGTTGCGACACCAGCATCTTGTGCTTTTTTTACACGCGCCTTCACATCTTCAACCGCGGTCTTATATTCAGAGGCTAACTTTGTTGCACGTTCCATTTGGCCCATGATTGCACCGATAGTTAGGGTACTTGTTACATGTTTTTCCACTGTTTGCGCGTTATAGTCGGCTGCTACTACAGGAATACCTGCGGCTTCTAACCGTCCAACCATTTCACCCATGGAACGTATTTGCCATGCAGATAGAATTGCGACATCAGGTTTTACAGAAATAGCTTTTTCCAAACTGAAAGCATTTGATTCTGTACCGCCAACATCAGTGATATCATTTATAACAGGTATTACCTTGCTATAGGCTTTCCACTGAGAGTTACGCCAGTTATGCCATGCTGCTTTATTGATCGCGACAACTTTTTCGTAAGCATCTGGGCCTGTAATCGCCATAAAATCTTCGAAATAGAAACCTAGTAATACGCGTTCAGCTGGCTTTTCGAATATATGTTCGCGACCCATTACGTCAGTTACTTTAATTTCTGCAGCAGCAATTGAAGAGGCCAACGCCCCCGTCAAGCAAGCCGTAAGCACACTAATTGCAGTGATGATTTTTTTCATTTTCATTCCTTTAAGTTCAGGGATGACACGGTTCGTTATTTGGATAACAACAAATCGTATCTATCAAATATATCTAATTAAACTTAAGAAATGACGGGCGGAGCCCTCGGTATATGTGCATTCCGCAAAAAAACATATTTTGCAACATCAATATCATGCAGATGGTTTGGTTGTGTTTGCTGGATGAGATGAGGGGAATATGAAAATTCTGTGTTTGTTTGAAGGTCACTTAAAACAACGCGCTGGCATAATGGGCAAGCGGACTCGCAACATTCTTTCATGTCGCTTTGCTTTGACTGACCGTCTAAATCTTCAAAGGCAACTCTAACGAAGCCTTCTTCGCTACAAATTAAAATGCTGTTTGAATCATCAAGTCCATCGGCTTGAACTTGGCTAATTAAAATAACAGATAGAGGCGTAGCAAGTGTGATCAGAATAAAATACATAGAAATGGCGAACTTAACCCAGTACGCAATTTTTCTATATAAACCTGAAATTCTCATATGCGATGTATCTCACACTTTTCCATTAAATATTTATAGCAGCGTGATATCTCTCCCATAGTATAAAGTCAATAGGATTGGAAATAGGTGTGACCACAGCTCATATGTTTATTTGAACTGCAGTTTTAGTTTCAATTTTGGTTTAAGTTAAAATGAAAGGCAATAATTTTACAAGTATTGATTTTTTTAGATTCGTTATAAAGTAAGGTGCAAAATGATTAAAAACTATATTCAAACAGCAAGGCAAAATTTGATGGCTTCACATGATGGTGAGGGGCCGTATGGGCTTTATGAAGTTTGGCAAAAAGAGGACTTTAAGAGCAATTGCGACTTCATTGACCGTCTAACTATTCCTGCTAATTCTAAAATAGGATATCATCGCCATGGAAATAATGAAGAGATGTATATTATTCTTTCAGGTGAGGGGAATATGAAACTTGGTGATGATGAGTATAGAGTTAAAAAAGGGGATATGATTTTGAATCCTGCGTTCGGTGCACATGGGCTTGAAAATGATTCAAATGATGAAATTGATATACTGGTTATCCAATTAAGTATGAACTAAAATATCTCTTTTTCTTTACAAAAAAATATTATTAGGTTTCTATAATATAGTAAAGCTTAATGGAAAGGATTTGGAATGACACATAAATCAATTGCTAACGATCAGCAATCTACAGACGATAAACTTTTTGATCGTCGGTCTGTTTTGACGGGGGCAAGTGCTGTTTTGGCAACTGCTGCTGTTGTTGCTTCTTCACAAAGTCACGCGGAAGAAATGGACCATTCAGCACATCATGGTATGAAAAAGCACCAAAATGTTACCCATGCAGCATTTCATTGTGTGATGATGGGGCAAGCCTGTATGGAACATTGCCTTGTTTTATTCCAAAACGGCGACACCAGCGTTGCGGCATGCGCAAGAACTGTTCAAGAAATGATCCCGATGTGCCAAACTTTAGCACAACTTTCTGCATTAGATTCACAACATCTTGCTGCATTAGCTAAGGTTTGTATTGCTGTTTGCACATCATGTGAGAAAGAATGCCGGAAACATGCAAAAACCCATATCGACTGTAAGAATTGTGCAGATTCTTGCCTTGCTTGTATCAAAGAGTGTGAAAAAATAGCAGAATAAAATATAGATAACCTTAGGTATTTATATTGTGGCATCCTTATGTAATGGGTGATGTTTTCGCTTGTTTATCTGGTGCGGATAGAGAAGAATTGCTCCCAAGAAATATTCAATTCATGGATTAGCATGAAAAAATAATACTAAAGATAAACTTGGGGAGATAATTTTATGGCTGGCCCATTAACTGGACTGAAAGTTCTTGATTTAAGCAGAGTGATGGCAGGGCCATGGTGTACGCAAATTTTTGCGGATATGGGCGCCGAAGTCATTAAAATTGAGCGGCCAGAAAGTGGTGATGATACACGCCATTGGGGCCCTCCATGGTTAAAAGATAAAGATGGCAACGAATCTGCACAATCCTCTTATTACTTGTCAGCCAACCGTGGGAAGAAGTCAGTTGCGATTGATATTGGAACCCCAGAAGGAAAGCAGATTATCTGCGAACTGGCAAAAGAATGTGATATTTTGGTGGAGAATTTCAAGGTCGGCGGACTTGCAAAAAAAGGCCTAGGATACGAAGATTTAGCCGCCATTAATCCTGCTTTAATCTATTGTTCTATAACAGGGTTTGGTCAGACTGGTCCTATGGCACAAGATGCTGGTTATGATTATTTAGTCCAAGCCCAAGGTGGTTTGATGAGTATTACTGGTGTGCCTGATGATATGCCCGGTGCAGGACCACAGCGCGTAGGCATGGCCGTTGCTGATTTAACAACGGGTATGAATGCCACGATTGCTATTCTAGCAGCCTTACATCATCGAAATGCTACAGGCCAAGGACAGCATATTGACCTTGCCTTATTGGATGTTCAAGTCAGCTGGCTTGCAAATCAAGCACAAAATTATTTTTGTGGAAATAAGGTGCCAACGCGCACCGGAGAATATCATCCTAATCTTGCCCCATATCAACCATTTAAAAGTAAAGATGGTCAGGTCATTCTAGCCGTTGGAAACGATGGTCAGTTTTCTCGTTTGTGTAAAGCTATCGGATGTCCAGAACTTGCTGATAATGAAGATTATAAAACAAACCCTAAAAGAGTAGTGAATAGAGTAAGTATGGTTGAAAAACTTAATCAATATTTACCGAAATTCACTAATAGGGATTTATTGGAGCTTCTAAGGAGCGTTCATGTACCTTGTGGCGTTATTCAAACCATTGATCAGGTATTTGAAGATCCGCAAGTTTTAGCGAGAGACATGAAGCTTGAACTTAACCACCCTGAAATTGGTTCTGTTCCCGGTGTTGCGAACCCAACGAAATTCTCAGAAACACCCATCGAATATAACAAAGCCCCCCCTTTGTTAGGTGAGGATACAGAAGCAGTTCTGCGTGAGATGTTAGGTAAAACTGACCAACAGCTTGCTGATTTAAAGAATAATGGAACTTTGTAGCTTTTGTGAACTTAATGATGATTTAAGTTCTCGTTAATATTAATCTGCCGTTTAAAATAAATTTATGTTAAGATGTGTTTGGGTATTTGAAATACAACTTTTTGTTTTCATACGATTTGTTTAGAAAGGATCGTTTGTTTCAAATTGTTTATTATAGATTGGCTTTATAGATTTCATTTAGGAAATAGATGTTAAAACAAGAAGAAATTGCAAATCTTCATGGGGAAATTCGTGAATTAAAAGATACTGTTCAAGCGTTACGTGAAAAGTTGGAAGGTGGCGCACATACGGCGTCCCAAGCTGTTCAGTTGGCTAAGTCTGATAGTCAAAACGAAATTACGGCTTTGAAAGAAACAATCAATGCCATGAGAACTCAGTTAGATGAAGTTAGTGCTGCTAAGCGCGCTGAAGTTCAGTCTGCTGTGTCAGAGGCCCACGAAGAGATAAAGCAATTAAAAGAGACTATATCCATTTTGAGAGAAGAGATGGAAAATATTAAATTTGCGGGGAATGCAGAAGTGCAAAAGTCTAAATCTAATCACGATGCAGAAATTCAACAATTACACCTTACTATTTCTGCGATGCGTGATGAAATGGACAAACTGAAGGCAGGGGCTTAATTATGCAGGATAATCTCGTTAATATCACCTCAGCAGGGGATGTATCAAAGGATAATCAACTTCAACAATTGGAGATGCTGGTTAACGTTTCTCGACAAGTAGCGGCGCAAGAAACACTAGATGCAGTCCTTTTTGAAATTACCAATGCAGCTGTTTCTCAGACGGATGCTGATCGTGGTAGTTTGTTCATGTATGACGAACAAACGAAAGAGTTATTTTCTAGAGTCGCTCTCGGAGAAAAGTTTCGTGAAATTCGAATTATGGCAAATGAAGGTATTGCAGGCCATGTATTTGCTTCTGGCGAAGGGGTAATCATTAATGATGCCTATAATGATTCACGATTTAATCGCACGGTAGATAAAGAAACAGGCTACAAAACAGAACAAATATTATGTGTCCCTATTCGAACACCAAAAGGGGATGTGATTGGGGTTATTCAAGCCCTTAACAAAAAAACAGGTATGTTTGATGAGCATGATTTAAATATTTTAGCCTCTTTAACAATGCAATGTGCCATTACGTTACAATCGACTCAATATATTGAACGCATGGAAATAACGAGATCTAAAGAGATGGAGTTTTTGGATGTTGTTTCCGATATTACATCTGAAATCGATTTAGGTAATGTACTGCAAAAAGTGATGATGGAAGCGACACGAATGCTTGATGCGGATCGTGGAACCTTATTCCTGAATGATTTTAAGACGAATGAGTTATTCTCTGAGGTGGCGATGGGGGATTCTATCGGCGAAATTAGACTTCCAAACCATTTGGGGATTGCGGGTGCGGTGTTCACCAGCAAGAAAACCATTAATATCCCATATGCATATGCTGATTTACGATTCAACCCAGCCTTTGATAAACAAACAGGGTATTTTACACGCTCTATCCTTTGCGTCCCTGTTGTTAATAAAAATGGTGAAACAATTGGTGTTACTCAAGTTCTAAATAAACGAAATAGCACTTTTTCTAACGAAGATGAATCAAGGTTAAAGTCATTTACAGCACAAGTATCGATAGCTTTAGAAAACGCGAAGCTTTTTGATGATGTACAGCGCATAAAGAATTATAATGAAAGCATGCTTGAAAGCATGTCAAACGGTGTGATCACCATTGATGACACCGGGGAAATTGTAACGTGTAATGCGGCAAGTTTGAAAATCATTGGGATCCGTGAGGCCGATGTGATCGGCAGAACTGTTGATGATTTCTTTGGTGTAGAAAACCCTTGGATTATCGAAAGAATGGAACGCGTTCGTGAAACTGGCGCTAGTGATATTTCAATGGATGTTAAGCTTGTGTTTGGCGGTGAAGATATCTCTGCCAACGTAACAATCCTTCCACTTTTAAATAGCGAAGCTAACGAAAAGCTTGGTTCTATGTTGATGATTGATGATATCAGTACTGAGAAACGTATGAAATCTACGATGTCACGTTATATGGATCCCGGGCTTGCCGATCAGTTACTTGAAGGGGGCGATGATGTTCTTGGGGGGCGTGCCTTGGAAAGCACTGTTCTATTCTCTGATGTTCGTGGTTTCACTACCCTTACAGAAAAACTAGGTGCCCAAGGTACAGTAAGTTTACTGAATGAATATTTCACGATTATGGTCGATTGTATTGCCCGTGAAGGTGGAATGTTGGATAAATTTATCGGAGATGCAATCATGGCAGGCTTCGGGGTGCCGTTGGCTCATGGAGATGATGAGGATCGCTCCATGAGGGCAGCTATATCAATGATTACTGAATTACGTGATTGGAATGAAGAGCGTGAAAAAGCTGGCCATATGATTGTTGATATGGGAATTGGCATCAATACTGATACCGTTGTTACGGGTAATATTGGGTCGCCAAAACGTATGGATTACACAATGATCGGGGATGGTGTAAACCTCGCCGCTAGATTAGAATCTGCCTGTAAAGAATATAAGGCAAAAATTCTCATAAGTGAAAATACAAAGAAAAAACTTCAAGGCACATATCGATTGCGGGAAGTTGATCGTGTGATTGTTAAGGGAAAAACAGAACCCGTTGCAATTTTTGAAGTATTAGACTGCTTCAATGCAATAGAGTTCCCTGAAGTGATGGACGTGGTAGGACATTTCAATACAGGTGTAGAGCTTTATCGTAATATGGAATGGGAACGTGCAATCACTTCATTTAAGAATGCTTTGAAAGCAAACCCCCAAGATGAATTGTCAAATAGCTATATAGAGCGTTGCACCTTTTTTAATGATAATTCACCTGGTGATGATTGGAATGGTGTTTGGATTATGAAGACCAAATAATTATTTTCGACTCATTATTACAAATTTTTTTCTATTATTGAAATATTTTTACAATGATTAAGTTGTTGTAAATATATTATTATCTTAGGTGTATCTAATTTATCTAAAAAGCCATATAAAACTTATGGTTTAAATTCATTTTTCAGTTATAATATATGCGGGCAGGAATATGGGATACTGTATTTCTAAAGGAGTTTTTTTTATATGGGTTTTTGTCCCATATGGAATTCTAAATTTTTACTTTAGTAAATCTGGGTTGGTATCTCTTTCGAAAGATGGAGAAACGGGGTTACTATGGCACAAGGCCAAAGCGAGCATATTGAAGCAGAAACATCTTTAAAAGAATCTATGTCTTTTGAAGGGAATATCTTTGTCTCAAAACCTATTGGCAACCCAAATGATTTATCTTCTTTTATCGAAATTAATGGCCAAGATAAATTAAGCTTACCATCTGAAAAATTTGCAACTGATGCCGAATTTATCCAACAAGGAATGGATTTAATTTTACGCTTAGCTGATGGTAGTAGCATCACAGTTCTAGAATATTTTAATTCGAATACCCCTCCATCGCTTATTGCGGGGGGAAATATTATATTAACTCCTTCATTGGTTAATTCATTTCTTGCCCCGATTGCACCTAATCAAACAGCTCAAACGGAGGGTAATGCCTTAGGTGACCCCATTGGCACGATCGAATTTCTTTCGGGTAAGGTGTTTTCAGTTAGAACAGATGGTAGCCGTGTTGAATTACAATTAGGGGACCCTGTTTACCAAGGAGATCAGGTTCAAACTAATGTTGACGGATCTATTAAGATGCGTTTTGTGGATGATACCATTTTTACCTTGGGGGAAAATGGGCGTTTAGCATTAGATGAATTAGTGTATGACGCTAGTGCAGGAAGCGGAAATTCTGCTTTTTCAATATTAAAAGGAAGCTTTGTTTTTGTCAGTGGTCAAATTGCCCATGACAATTATGATAATATGCTTGTTTCGACACCTGTCGCAACAATCGGTATTCGGGGAACTACTGTTGCAGGATCTGTTTTAGTTGATGGTGTAGCCTTTACTTTTTCACTACTAGAGGGAAGTATTACCGTTATATCTGGTGATAATGAAGTTATTTTAACCGAAAGCTTTGATACTGTCGTTGGGGAGCGTGGGAACGAAGGTGGTATTAGTATTCGCGAGGTGGATGTTTCTCCTACAGATATTTTAGGTGCACATAAATCTGCGTTTCAAGCTCTAGGGAATGCAGATATTGAGCGCATCGAAAACATCATTGAGCGAGAGATTGAAAACCGCACAGGCGAAGCTGTAGTAATTGATTTACGCGCCATCTTAAGCTCTGCACCAAACGTTGATTATAATGAATCAAATCCAATTTTCCTGGATGCTCCTGTAGAGGAAGGCGCGAATGAGGAAGATTCTGAGAGTGGAGAGGGAAATCAAGAGGATTCACCAGAAGAGGGTGAAGGAAGCGCTGATGGTGGGGAGGAAGTTTTAGACGAAAGCCTTCAGGCTGAAAATGCAGAAGAATTTGAAGAAGAAGTAACCTTCATTTTGGAAGATGAGCTCCTCATTGAAACTAATATTCTGGAAGAAGGCGATGGTGATGATGTTGTTCAATTCACTAGCCTTACGGACGATTTAGATTTTTCTTTTACGACCGTTACAGATGATAGCAATACTTTTTTAGGGTCTGTAGATTCAGGCTCTTCAACAGGCTCTTCAACAGGCTCTTCAACCTCAATTCCTTCGGTAAGTTTTGATTTTAGTAATAGTAGTTCTCCTATTAAATATTCTTCCCCAGATAGCTTAGTTCAAGTTGATACGATCACCGGCAGTAATCTGGCTGATTATATAGACGGCGGTGGCGGAAACGATTCTCTTGATGGTGGCGGGGGCAACGATACTTTATATGGTGGATCAGGAAATGATTCTCTGACAGGTGGTGCTGGTGATGATGTTGTTGGTGGCGGCACTGGCGATGATGTTCTTGTTGGTGGTACTGGTTATGGTAATGATTTCTATGACGGTGGAACTGGATCGAATATCTTACAATACCCCAGTGTAGTTGCACCATATTCAGTTGATATAACCCTTGGTGCTGGCCTTGTTGGTACGGATAGTGCCTTTGGCAATATTGTAAACCAATATTCGGACAACCAAAATGGGGATGTTTTTAGTACTGCCACAGATGGAGAGGGTTCTCCTGATGCGTATATTGATAATGATGTGTTTACTAATATTGACATTTTAACGCTCGGATCTGGGGATGATATTGTCACTGTTCGTAATGAAGATTTTGCGTCTGTAATGGATATTGATATAGATGGCAAAAATGGTACTGATAGCGTTTATTATCAACTGCTTGACCCTATTAGCTTTGATGTGAATGGTACAGTTACAGTTGCTAGTTATCAAGGTTACAATCAGACTTTAACCAACATTGAATATATCACAAGCGATGCGGGCACTTTATTTTATGACACAACCTGTGACAGCCAACGATCAGTCAGTGACCCAGGGGATGTGCACGGGACGCTATCCTCCCCCGGACAATATACCAAAGAAAATGACAGTGATCTGACTATTAATTTAGAAAACTCAGGTAGTTTAATCTTGAATACTGTATCCGTAACCAGTGGTGTGATAGATACATCTGATGGGTATTTAAGTGGTGATAATGTCACCCTTACAAATGATACAACCTTGATTGTAGGGGAGGGAACTGGCTTTAACGAAGAAGGAGATATCGCGCTTCTTGGTGGGGCAGAACTAAATGTGGCTGCGGGGGAAACCTTTACCCTTACGGATGCTACGCCATTGAATTTTCAAGATGGTATCAGTATTAATTTAGAAGGTGATTTCATAAATCAAGTTACCGTACCGGATGAAGAAGCAACTGAAATTTCTATTGAAGGGAATGGAACATATTTCAATCAGGGCAGCTTAAATTTAGGGAACCTGACCATTGATGCTAGCCTGGAAAACAGCGGAACAGCTTTTAGTAATGTCGGAGATGATTTTACCCTAAATGATACCCTAAATACATCTGGCAACAATTCGACCCTCCAACTTTATGGTGATAATGAAATTCATGGATCTGGCGCGATTTCATTAGAGTTTGATGGTGAAATGTTAATTGCTGGGGATGTGTTAATATCTACAGACATTCAGCTAGATAATGGCAGTATTTCAGCGGATAGCGATAATGCCACATTTGATATGGATGGTGTTTTAAATGTAGGAACGCAAGGGGTTCTTTATATCGAAGATTCAATATTATCGATAGACGGTGGCGGCAGTGTTTCTTCAGGCGGTCAGGTGACCCTCGCAAATAGCAGTGCTTCTTCTACATTAACGATCACAGAAGATTTCTATAATGCGGGCACTTTGTCTATGGATCACAAAGGCGACGGCGGCGGCATTCTACAAACTACTGTTGATGGAGCCACATTATTTAATTCTGGTTTGTTAGATTTTACAAATGATTTTGTCGATGTGGATGTCCAAACGGATAATAGCGGCAGTATCGAAAACCAAGCCGGTGGCTCGATCTTTTTTGGGTCTTCAGGACAAACAAATACTACATTCTCTGGTGATATCATAAACAGTGGTAGTATTTCATTTGCAGCTGATGCGACACTGACCAATACGACATTGGACAGTAGTGACGGTACTCTTGTTATTGATGCAGCACCTGTCTTAACTAATTCTACTTTAGTTGC
>CBFCZA010000066.1:0-11207 GCA_965602285.1 uncultured Curvivirga sp.
CCACAGAATAGTCTAAAATGCCTGCTTCAATACGGCGAATACGGTTTGGGACAGAGGGTGTCATGCCAAACGGTTTCCCTGCATCCATGATAGCATCCCAAACCTTTACGCCTTCGCTGGTACCACGAAGATATACTTCATAACCGCGTTCGGCACTCCAACCTGTGCGGGCTAATATGACTTGTTGCCCTGCAATTTCTGCTTCCATGAAATCGTAATATTTTAAATCATCAGCAGCTTGCCCAAAAAGAGATTTAACTACATCGATAGATTTAGGGCCCTGAATTTGCATCGTTGCAACATCTGGTTCTGAAACAGTGACATCTAGGCCGCTATTCACAGCAAGACCTTTTGCCCACATCAGAATATCGCTATCCCCACGCGATAGCCAAAATTTATTTTCTTCAACACGTAATAAAACGGGATCATTCAAGATGCCACCATGTTGATCTGTGATCAGGACATATTTGCATTGTCCTACCTTACATTTACTTAGGTCACGTGGGGTAAGCATATTTGTGAAGGTGAATGCATCGGGGCCAGAAATTTCGACAATGCGTTGAACTGCCACATCCCATAACGTTACGTCATTACATAGGGCTTGGAATTCTTTTTCCGGATCACCGTAGCCAACAGGCAAATACATTTTATTGTATACACTATAGGCTACCGCGCCGGCACGTTCAGTAGCTTCAAAGAATGGGGATCTACGAATACGTGGGCTTAACGAAACTTTGGCCATCGTTTAAATCTTTCTATTTTAATCTGATGATGCGCAACGCATGTCATTATTTTTATCTATATCTCTTTTCACAAATCTTGCGAAAAGAGACAAACGACGAATTAAAATAGTATGGCTGTGTTTTTGTTATGGCTCAGTTGCTCTTAGGTGTCTCTTTCGGCTTCTTCTAAAATCCATTTGCGGAAAGACACAGCATGCGGATGAGGTGCGCGATCTTGTGTTTCAAGAAGGTAGAAGGCTTCTTTACTATCGAATTCAATGTCAAAAGGTGCCACTAATTGTCCAGATTCTAACATGGGCTGAGCCATTGATTTTCGCCCCATTGCCACACCAAAACCAGAAGCCGCAACTTTAAACGCAATGATGGACGTATCATATTGTTGTCCACGTTCCACATTCAGTTTTGCATAACCAGCTGCGGTTAACCAACTTGACCAACCTTCTTCATATCCAATCACATGAAGTAGAGAATGGTTGGCGAGATCTTCAGGATCATTTAAAGGAACATCCCCTTGAAGAAGCTTTGGGCTACATACGGGAAAAAGGCTTTCACTACACAATAAATCCACATGATATCCAGACCATGTGCCTGTACCATATTTAACTTCGAAATCTACGTGATCTTCCCAATCTTCGGACCAAACACTGCTGACGACACGTAGGGCAATATCAGGGTGGCGTTCGTAGAATCTATGAAGGCGCGGGGCCAACCAGAAATTAGAGAACCCTACTGATACACGTATTGTAAGCAACTCGCCACTGCGTCTGCCAAAAACTTCGATGGTTCCTGCAGAAAGACGATCAAAGGCCTCGCGTACTTTGGGAAGATATGCATTTCCTGCTTGGGTTAGAACGAGGCTGCGTGGTTTACGTTCAAAAAGAAGCTCTTTCAAATGAAGCTCAAGGCTTTTGACCTGCTTACTGATGGCGGCTTGAGTTAGGCCTAATTCTTCTGCTGCATGTGTGAAGCTTAGATGACGGGCCGCAGCCTCAAAGGCGCGTAACCAGTTTAAAGGAGGTAATCTTCGTTGCATGTGGTCATCCCTATACATAACTTAATCATAACTTGAATTATGTATAGGGATGAAAAGCAACTGGGACAATCACAGAAAGCGGCGTCAATAATAGAAAATGCGTCGATTTAGGGTTAAACTTTAAAAATCTTGCGCATTTTTCGTGATAGACTTGCCGCTAATTTAATCAGGCGTGCCGTTAGATCTTGGGTAGAAATATTTGACTTTAAGGATTGGTTCATCAAATTTCTTTCAGACACAACATGGGCGATACTATCAATAAGTTCGGGTTGTTCGTCGATAATGCTTTTTAAGGCCTTCCAGTCGATTTCCAAAAGTTGGCAGTCCGTATGGGCGATGACTGTGGCGGAACGTGGTTCATGTGCCAAAAGGGACATTTCCCCAAAATAGTTGCCCACGGTTAATTTTGCCACTTCTTTAGCGCCCGCATTTTCTGTCGAGACGGATACACGAACCATACCACTTGATATGACGAAAATAGACGTGCCTTCATCCCCTTGGCTGATGATTTCTTGATCCATAGAAAGGTTATGGATTTTTGAATGGCTGACAAGGTGACGTTGGTCTTCTTCGCTTAATTCAGCAAAAAGAGGTACATCACTGATAAGTTCTTCTGGGGATGGCCCAGAAATTTCTTCGCTTATGCCTTTGCGATATATGACTTCATTGGTCACCGCAGACGGTGTAATGCCATGGCGTGCACATTGAATCCAGATATGAAGTAGAAGTTCAGACTTTCCAGCAAAATGAGCAGGAAATGATTCGAAATAGACAAACACCATATATTTATAGGAACCACCAGCCTCTGCGATACGTACCATTGGCGGCGGATCGTTAAGTACGGATGATGCTTCTACACAGGCCTGTAATAACACACGACGAACTAATGCCGGGGGAACGGTTGAGGGAATATGTACATAAGTTGCGAAGGCATATGTAGAATCGTGGAGGCTGTGATTATGAATACGCGCATCAGAGATACGAGCATTAGGTAAAATATAAATACTATTGCGCCAAGATTTAATATGTGTGGCACGCCAATTTACTTCAACAACTTCACCACATGTACCATCCTCTAATTCGATCCAGTCACCAATTTTAAATGGGCGTTCAACACTGATGGCTACGCCTGCAATTAGATCTGAAAGCGAATTTTGCATGGCAAGGCCAATGACGGCAGCAACGATACCAGAAGAAACAACAAGGCCCGTAATAGGTTGCTTGAAGATGAATGTAATGATGCCGTAACTGGCAAATAGGAAAAAACTGGCACTGATCAATCCAACAATAAGGATAGGTGGTGGTGCCTTATATTTCTTGAGGTAAATGCCATTCCAAACAAAAAGAACCATCGCTTGATGTATTAATAAAGCACTAGCCAACCACATTAAGACATCTTGGACCTGCATTGCGACATTGATCATATCGACACCATGTGGGTCGATAAGAATTAGAATATGACGGGTTACCTTTATGATCACAAGAAAAACGAGAGCTTGTAGAAGCCATAACCATTTATGAGAGGTAATGATTTCTTTGGTCCGGTAGGATATAAAAAGTAAAAATGCAAAAATAGAAAATGAAATGAGCAATATACTAACGACATCAGGTAAAATGTCATCGGTCATTGTCAGAGCTAAGTCTAAAAGCATTTCCATAAATTATGTCGCCCTAAGTGGGTTTTGGTTGAGTATCGCATAAGAACTTACACTTGATACGTAGAATTTATTATAGAGAGGAAGTGGTAAAGTTGATCTTCCCACATCCTCTCAATTTATCTGCTTTTTATACACGGCCTTTAAGCTGGCAACTGAGTAAGTTCTAGATGGCAGGCGATTTCATGACCGCTTGCCGTTTGGCGTGTTGGTGGGTTTTGGCTATCACATTTTCCTTTAACAACTTGGGCGCATCGATTAGCAAAAGGGCAACCAACCTTAGTCAACTCAACGGATCCTGAACTTGCTGCTTTTGCTTGTTCGGTTGTTGCAACATCTTCTAACCAACCTTGGCGCATTTCTGGAACCGATGACAAAAGAAGTTTTGTATACGGGTGAAATGGTGGTTTGAAAACCTGTGATGCTAGCCCTTTTTCAACGACCTTACCTGCATAAAGAACCACAATATGATCCGCAAAAGAGGCAACCGTTGATAAATCATGACTGATGAACATATAGGATAGGCCTAAACGATCTTGCAGGCTTTTCAGTAAGTCAATAACCGTGGCGGCAACAACAGTATCAAGTGCCGATGTTACTTCGTCACAAAGAATGACTTTAGGTTCTGCGGCAAGGGCGCGGGCTAAATTAACCCGTTGCTTTTGCCCCCCAGAAAGTTCCCCTTGGAAGCGACTGGCAAAAGATGTTGGTAGCTCTACAAGTTGGAGAAGCTCTGCAACTCTGTCTTCTTTGGCCTTGCCTTTTAGCCCATGATAAAATTCAATCGGGCGACCAATAAGGTCACTGATTCTTTGCCGTGGATTAAGGGCCGTATCCGCCATTTGGAAAACAATTTGGCAATCTTGTAAGGTTTTGCGATCACGGTTTTTTACAAAAGGATCGGCAATTTCACCTGCAATCCTAACATCGCCTTCGTTTTGTGGCGTAAGGCCTGCAATCACACGGGCTAATGTGCTTTTTCCACAACCGGATTCACCAATGACACCAACGACAGATCCTTCAGGTACTTCTACAGAAACATCTTGCAAGATGATTTTTTGTTGAGACCCTTTTCCATACCCAGCAGTGATATTTTTTGCTGATAAGATAGGAGCTGGCTCATCTTCATCGGATGTATCGCCTAAATCCAACTGGTTAGGTGCTGGACGTACGGCGGTCATCAAGGTTTTAGTATATTCGTGGTTTGGATGATGTACGATTTGATCCGTATCACCAAGTTCCATAACCTCACCCCCATTCAGGACGAGAATACGATCTGCAACCTGCGCAACGACAGCTAAATCATGGGTTACATATATTGCGGCTGTATTTTGCTCTCGGATAATGTCCTTGAAAGCTTTTAGAACCTCAATTTGTGTTGTCACATCAAGGGCCGTTGTCGGTTCATCCAAAATTAATAGATCCGGGCCACAAGATAATGCCATCGCCGCCATAAGGCGTTGAAGCTGCCCACCACTGACTTGATGAGGGTAACGTCCCCCAATTAAATCCACATCAGGTAGATCGAGCTTTTTATAAAGATCGATGGCATTTTTTGTTGCTTCGGCTGCCGTTGAAAGTCCGTGGAATACAGGGGCTTCGATCACTTGATCATTGATTTTAATCGCGGGGTTGAAAGACGCTGCGGCACTTTGTGCAACATAGGCTACTTTTTCTCCACGCAGTTTATGGCGTTCGGTTGACGACATCTGCATGACATCTTCGCCGTTCACTTTGATTGTACCTTTGGCAATACGACATCCCGGTCGGGCAAAACCCATGGCCGCAAGGGAAATAGTGGACTTCCCAGAACCAGATTCACCGATTAAGGCAAGGACTTCGCCTTTCTTAACCTGAAGCTTAACACCCTTTACGATTGATTTATATTCGCCACCAGGTGGGCGGCCTTCAACCCATAAATTTTCAATTGAAACTACGTCAGTCATTATTCCATTTTCTCCAGCACAGTTTCGCCTTGCTGGCGTTGTTGGAACCAGTCTACGAGCAAGTTCATACAAATCGTAAGTGACGCAATGCAGGCTGCGGGTATCAATGCGGAAGAAGATCCCAGCATGATGCCGCCCATATTCTCGCGAACCATAAGACCCCAATCCGCGGCTGGCTCTTGAACACCTAATCCTAAAAAGCTTAACCCACTTAAAAATAAAATTGAGAAAGTGAAGCGTAAGCCAAATTCTGCAATTAATGGAGGCATCGCATTTGGAAGGACTTCTTTGGTGATAATCCACCAAACCCCTTCACCACGGGCACGGGCTGCTTCTACATAATCCATCACAGAAATATCCATGCCAATGGCACGTGCTATACGAAATACGCCAGTAGATAGAACCAAGCCAACAGTGAAAATCAATACTGTCATGGATGTTCCCATGGCACCGATAACCACAAGGGCCAACATGGTAGATGGAAAGGCCATGAAGGCTTCGACGATACGGCTAATACAAATATCAAACCACCCACGCAAAATCGCAGCACTAAAGCCTAGAACGACCCCGACAAAAAATGATATGAATGTTGTTATCAGTGCCAACATAAGGGTGGTTCTTACGCCATATAATAGGCGGGTGAATAAATCACGACCCAGTTTGTCGGTGCCTAAAAGGCCGGTTTCACCAATATCAGCAAAAGAATTTCCGATGATTTCTGCTTCACCATAGGGAGCCAGAAGAGGGCCAAAAATAGCAATAAAAATCCAAAATAACAGAACTGCAAAGGCTATGATGGCTGTGGTCGTTAACCGCAATTTTTTAAATCCGTTAGTTGCGATTGGCTTATCTAGAGATTCATCACTCATTTTGGGAACCTCAAACGTGGATTGAATAGGATGGAAAGTACATCAGCTATAAGGTTGAGAATAATATAAACAGCACCAAACATCATGGCACAAGATTGGATCAATGGGATGTCACGTAAGGAAACGCCATCAACAAGTAGCCTTGTTAGGCCAGGTACAGCAAAAATTGTTTCTACAATGATAACGCCACTTACCATATAGGCCAAATTAAGGGCGATAACGGCAAAGATCGGCGATAGGGCGTTTGGCAGTGCATGGCGCATAACGATGCGCCTTTTTGGGATGCCTTTTAATACTGCCATTTCAATATAGGGGGAGGTGAAAATATTAATGACGGAAGCTCTTGTCATACGCAACATATGGGCAAGAACAGCAAAGCCCAAGGTCATGACCGGTAAGGCCATGGCATGTAAAACTTTTCCGATATCATAATAAGGTCGAATATTAGCATTCGCCCCAAGCCATTTTAATTCTACCGCAAAAATTGTCATCAATGATAAGCCAATGAAGAATTCAGGAACAGCAATCAGGCTTAAGGTTACGATAGCAAGTGTTTTATCAAGGTAGCCACCTGCACGAATGGCAGAAACAAGACCAAAAATAAGAGCGAGAGGAATAGAAACGCATGCAGCCATTATGGCAAGGCGTGCCGTATTCCATATGCGTCCTGAAACCATATCGGCAATGGGGCGTTTGGTTGCTTGGGAAATACCAAGGTCACCTTGGATAAACCCAAAGAACCAGTCGAAATACCGGACAATTGCCGGTCTATCGAGGCCAAGTTCTAAGCGTAATGCTTCCAGCGCTTCTTGATTATTACGGTTTTGGCCTAATATAGCTTCGGCAACATCGCCGGGTAGAATTTCCGTTGCTGCAAAAATAATGATTGATGCTAAAAAAAGTGTCAACAACCCCTGTAAACAACGATTAACAATTAGATGAAGCAATTTGCTTCCCCTCCCTTGTTCTATTTTTACCGAATTATTATTCTATTTTAATGGACAAACTAGCTTTAGAGCGCCCAAAATTTGTTTTCGGTATTTATATTTTATTTACCTAAGCATTAAACATTTTTCAGAGGATGTCTAGGGTAAGCTATAGGATAGTAACTGATTAAATCATAGAAAAAGCAGGTGTTTTTGTTATGGGATGCAGGTTTTCGGTGTGACTTTTGAAGCTATATAAGCTTTTCTATCAAAAACTTTACAAGTGTAAAATTGTGTGGGAATCTATAGACATTCATTAGGTATTCCAAAATGAGCCGCATAGCCAAAGAATTTGTTATTTGCTTATGATTGCCGTTGGAGAGGATACTTAAATAAGGTCTTTAATATGAGGGCTATTGAATTTACCTCTAAATTCATACTAAACTAAAAAATAATAATTTGGGCAAAAAGCCGTAAACAATAAGGGAAAGGGAGTTTCATGTCTGATATTGACAGTCTTGTGAAGCAATTCAAAAATAATGCATTGAGCCGTCGTAGATTTATCCAAGGGGCGAGTGCGTTAGGTGTTGCTGCACCTGCTGCCGCAGGTATTTTGAGCATGGCGGGTGCTGCAAAAGCATCTGAGCCAAAGCGTGGTGGATGGTTACGTATAGCAGAAGGTAATACTGCTGATACCCTAGAGCCCGTACGTATGACATCTACAACAGATGCGATTTATGCGAACCAAATTTACAGCCGTTTAACAAAATTCTCTGCTGACTTGAAACCTGAAGGTGATCTCGCGTCTGAATGGTCAGTTGATAGTACAGCAAAAGTTTGGACGTTCAAACTTCGTGCGAATGCTACTTTCCATAATGGCAAAGATGTAACTGCAGAAGATGTAAAAGAATCTCTAACGCGTCATATTGCTGAAGGTTCTGAATCTGCAGCAAAAGCTATTTTAAGCGGCATTGCTTCTATGGACGTTATTGATAGCAAGACAATTAAAATTACCTTGTCTGGCGGTAATGCCGATTTACCAGTGACAATGTCTGATTATCATTTATCCATTCACCCTGCGGGTCAAACTGAGTTTGGGGCAGCAGCTATTGGTTCTGGTCCATTTAAAATTTCAGAATTCCAACCTGGCGAACGTGTTGTTTTTGAACGCTATGATAACTATTTCATTAGTGGTCAACCATATCTTGATGGTTTAGATTTCATCCCTGTTCCAGATTCAACAGCCAATATGAATGCCATCCTTTCTGGTGATGTGGATGTTATCCATGATATCCCACCCCATGCATTTGATAAAATGAGCCAAGCTTCTGGTCTTGAAGTTTATAACATTCCAACAGGTAGTTTCGTTAACTTCTGTTTGATGGCTGATCGTGCGCCTACAAATGATATTAACTTCCGCAAGGGCTTTAAACATGCGATGGATCGTGAATTGATCATGAACCAAGTATATAAAGGCATCGGTACTATTGCTGCTGATACACCATTCGGTCCTACATATCGTTACCATTGTAAAGATGTTGTTGGTGCTGAATATGACCTTGATAAAGCGAAGCATTATTTCAAAAAAGCTGGCGTTTCATCTATGGAAATCTTCACATCTGAAGAAGCATGCGCAACAGCTCCTGATGTTGGTTTAACTTATCAACAAGGCGCGAAAGGTGCTATTGATGTGAAAGTAACCAAAGCACCATCTGATGGATATTGGTCTCATACATGGATGCAAAAACCAATCAACATGTCTGGTTGGAATGCACGTCCTACAGTTGATGCATTCTTGTCTATCGCCCATATGAATGGTGGTAGTTGGAACGAGACTGTTTGGGGTAGTGAAATGTTTGATAACATGATCATTACAGCCCGTGCAGAGCTAGATACAACAAAACGTGCGCAAATGTATTGTGACATTCAAGCGATGTTGAATGACGAAGGTGGGTTTGCTTGTTCTAACTTCCAAAATCAATTGGAAGCAACAAGTTCTCGCGTTAGAGGGTATATTCCTCATTCTGTTGGTTCTATGGGTGGCTTCTTGCAGTGTTCTGCTGGAATGTGGATTGAAGAATAATAACTTCATCCCATCTAATAATATTAAGCCTCGCAATGAAAATTGCGGGGCTTTTATTTTGAAAATTTAGTCATAAAGAGGACTTAGTTTGGAACGTTAATAATCGTCAAATTCATGGTCGTGGTCCATATCATCACCACCGCTGCAACCTATCTTTGATACATCGACAGTCCAGACCTGTGCATTTCTAAGGTCTGTATCTTCCATAAGGCTGGTTGTTTCTGCCCCATATTTAGCCACACTTCTTAACCCTAATTTAGGGAGATAAAAACGACCGGGATCCCCAATTAAAACATCGCGACCTTCTTTGGCTAAACTTTTGATCCATGGAATAACATTACGTGCAATTTCTGCATCATAACATACATCCCCCACTAGGATTACATCCCAATCGCCCATATCTCCGATGACGTCCTCAGTGGAAATATCAAAGTAGCAATTATTGGTTTCAGCGTTCATTCGCATCGCTATGGCTGCAACAGGATCGATATCTGTGGCGGTTACTTCGAAAGCGCCAGACATAATTGCCGCCATGGCGACCATGCCAGACCCGCTTCCGAAATCTAAAATGCGTTTGCCCGCTACAATGGATGGGTTGTCTAGAATATGGCGGCTTAATGCTTGCCCGCCGGCCCATGCAAAGGCCCAAAAGGGTGTTCCTAGACCTAATTCTGCTAGTTCTGATTCACCCATTCGCCAAAGAGGCAGGTCTTCCGCCGCAAGAAACAATTGTATTTCTGGGACGAGCCTTGGAGATTCTAAACTTGTATTTTCAAGGATAAGCTGCTGAAGACTATCTTGATCTTCATGAAAATAATTAAAATCCACCGGCTATATATCCTATAAAAACGAGAAAACCAAAATCTCTATTAGACTTAAAAAGCTTTAAACAGCCATCGGGATCATCAATATCCAGACGGTAAATCTGCCAAGCCAATTGCCCTCCCGCAAGAAGAATAGCAGGCCAGAAATAAACTGATAGGCTCGCTAAAAAAGCTGCAATTGTGATGAAGACAAGTGTTAAACCGTAAAAACCTGTTATCCAAATTTTACTTTTATTTCCAAAACGTAACGCGGTGGATTTGACTCCAACCAAGGCATCATCTTCTTTATCTTGATGTGCATAAATAGTGTCGTAACCAAGCGTCCAACAAATACCAGCCACATATAAAACGATGGCGGGTAGATCTATGGACCCATGGATAGAAGCCCAAGAGATGAATATACCCCAGTTAAAGGTTAGTCCAAGCCATGCTTGGGGCCAAAATGTGATACGCTTCATAAAAGGATAGGCAATAACAAGGAAAATGGAGCATATCCCGATTATCTGTGTCGCTAGATTAAACTGCAACAAGATGATCAATCCAATGAGGCATTGGAGAATTAAAAAAACAAAGGCTTGTTTGGTGGAGACATCACCGGATGGTATTGGTCGATCGGCGGTTCTGGCGACTAATTTATCAAATTTTTGGTCGGAAATATCATTCCATGTACAGCCCGCACCACGCATGACGAGGGCCCCGATAGAAAAAAGAGCCATATAATATAAATGCGTTTGGGTAAATTCAGTTTGGCTGGCGCTGGCCAATGCTAAACCCCAAAAACAAGGTAGTAACAATAACCACGTTCCGATAGGTCGATCCAGACGAGATAATTTCGCATAAGGCTGCCAATTGCGCGGCAAAGAGGAAACCCATCCATGGGATGGAATGTCACTTGCGCTGGCATTTTCGTTTTTTATGTCTTTGTTGTTATAAGAGTTGTTACTATTTTCACTCATGACCTTTTAAGACCTTGCGGTTAAACTACATAATGATAGATCTAAGGATGTAGCGGATTGTCCTACATTCGCCAAGGTAAATTAGGTGGGTTCTTCATTGTATTTCATATTTATTGAGGGTAGAAATGCAAAATTCTTTTTCAGGTAAATGAAATGACACCCAAGGCAGAAA
>CBFCZA010000067.1:0-11200 GCA_965602285.1 uncultured Curvivirga sp.
ACAAACGTTTGGTTCCTGGTTTCGAAGCACCAGTATTACTTGCTTATTCTGCACGTAATCGCTCTGCATCTTGTCGCATTCCTTTCGTAGCTAACCCTAAAGGAAAACGTGTTGAAGTACGTTTCCCTGATGCAACAGCTAACCCATATCTTGCTTTCACAGCAATGTTGATGGCTGGCCTTGACGGTATCGAAAACAAAATTCACCCAGGTGAAGCAATGGACAAAGATCTTTATGACCTTCCACCAGAAGAGTTGAAAGACATCCCAACTGTGGCGGGTTCTTTACGTGAAGCTTTGGAATCTTTGGATGCAGATCGTGAATTCTTGAAAAAAGGCGATGTAATGGACGATGCTATGATCGACGCTTACATGGCTTTGAAATGGGAAGAAGTTCAACGTTTAGAAATGACTCCTCATCCAGTAGAATTCGATATGTATTACAGCTGTTAATTATTACAGTTTACAATACGACTACTATATATTTAAAAGCTCGGTGGAAACACCGAGCTTTTTTTATATCTAAATCAAACTATTGATTTATTACTGCTCACGCGTAGAATGATACCTCAACATGATATGATATTATGGAATTTACTGTAAAAGGTTACTAAAATGAATGCGTCAAACATCAGCAGTAAATTTACCTCTACGGTAAAAAATGATCGCGATAGATATATTGCGTTTGCCTTTGCCGCAGCACATCTTTTCCTTGAAATCGATAGATCAGGAATGATCACCTATGCATCTGGTGCATCAAGCGCCCTAAAGCGTGGAGAATCAAACAAATTACATGGTGAGCGTTTCATACAGTATGTTGCCCCAATTGATAGAGATTATTTCAAAGAGATCTTAACGAACTTATTCATACATAACCGTATTGACCCGCGCCCGCTTCGTTTAAGAACAGCAAGTAATCGTGAAATAACATTGATGATGGGCGGCTTCATTATGCCCGATGCCCCCAATGCAATTCATCTTTCTTTTAATATTTTGCCCAAAACATCAGCAGGAAACATACGAAAAGGTGAAGATGAGGACACGGGCTTATTAGATAAAAAAGCATTTGATAAAGCCGCAATCGAACAATTAGAAACCAATGACCGAATGGGTAGAGACAGTAAATTAACCTTGTTCGTCATTGACGGCTTAGTTGAATTAAAAAATTCTACCGACCCTTTTGTCATTGCACGTGCATTAGATAAAATAGCTTCCTACTTACGCGCAATTTCCCTTGATGGATCAACAGCAGGTCAATTAGATGCTGAAAAATTTGGCATTATGCATTCTTCCAATATTACAGAAGAGGAGGTTAAAAAGCGTATCTCCGAAATTATTGCAGAGGAACTTGATGGCGCGGCAGAAGTTAAATCTTTCTCCATTGATTTCGAACCTGGTGAATTAGAAGAAGAAGATGCTGCAAAAGCACTCTCTTATTCCCTCAAAAAATTCGTTGACAGTCGGGCAGAAGATTTTTCAATTACCTCTTTGCAATCCAGTGCTAAAGAAATGATGAAAGACACATTAAGTCGCATTTCGGAAGTTCGCGAAATCATCGAACAACGAAATTTTGATGTGGTCTATCAGCCCATTGTTGATCTTTACATGGAAGAACCACATCATTTAGAAGCCCTTACACGTGTGACGGGGCTTGCCTCTCCACAAGCTTTCATTAAATTCACAGAAGAAGTTGGTTTGATTGAGGATTTCGACCTCGCATTAACCCAAAAAGTTCTCGATGATCTAGATAATCATTCTAAGATGGGCTGGAACCCAAAAATTGCGATCAATGTATCCGCAAAATCTATGGAAAGCAGTATCTTTATAGATGGCTTCAATTCAGTCCTAGAACCTTACAAACACTTATCCAAACAATTGATGCTGGAACTTACAGAAACAGTAGCTGTTAGTGATTTTGTAGCCCTCAATAGGGTTTTACAATCATTCAGGAAAGAGGGCATAGAAGTATGCCTCGATGACGTAGGGGCAGGCTCCACGTCCTTCCAATCTCTTTACGAACTGCAAGTCGATTACCTTAAAATTGATGGTAAATTTGTGCGTGAAGCTGCTGAAAACCCCCGCGATATGGCAATGTTAAAATCGATCATTAAAAATGGTAAGGAATTAGGCTGTAAACTGATAGCAGAGCAAATAGAAGATCCTGACCAAGCACGTTTGATGGAATCTTTAGATATCGATTATGGGCAAGGCTACCTGTATGGACGCCCAACTTTAGACCATAGTTTGCTCAGACCAAACCATAAATCCTATAAATCAAAAACGCCCAAAGCAAACAAAGAAGCCCCCGCAGCTAAGGCCAAGCCAAAGCATCATATATCCATGAATCTGAAGCGTGAAAAGTAACGCTTAAGAAACTTCTTATTTTCTTTTACAGTCACCTTGTTATACTTCCCTGATTCGGCACCATTTTAGGGCGTTACTACAAAAGCCCATATCAGAGAATTAACATGAGCGATGATACTACAAATTACAAAGACCATCTTAAAGGGCGACTAGCCCAAGAGATCCGTAATCTTGCCCGCCATGCTGATGTAATGGTGTATTCTGTTTATGATACAAGCAAACCAGAAGATGGCCCTGTTGTTTTTGATCAATATGAACGACGCCAACTTATGAATCCTGACGATATCAACATCGATATGGATTTTGATGGTATTGGTGTTTGGTATATTTGCTACCGCCAAGGGGATACATTCACTGTTCGCCACATATTACTTAGAAAAGAAAGAGGGCGCTTCATACACCAACAGACCAGTACCTTTGAAGGTTTCTGGGAAGATTGGCCGCGTTATGTTGCTGAAGATAAACTCGTTCAAAACATACTTGTCCGCAGCAATGCATCATCAGCCTAAGAATATTTTCCATGCCCCAAATTCCGCTTAAACTTTACCGCATCACAGCAATTTTTTATGGTGCGTTTATAGCCTATATTTCGTTACTTCCCATAGAACAGGCCGTTAGCAGTGGTATGTCAGACAAACTTGACCATCTTCTTGGCTATGCCCTACTTTCTTTCTTATTTATTCGTGGTTTTCCAAACCGAAAGCTTCAAACGGTGGTCGGCTGCGTTATTTTTGGGGTTGGTATTGAAATAATACAAGGTTACGTCGGCCGCTTCCCCGAAGTTTTAGATGCGATAGCAAATACCTTAGGTGCAATCGTTGGCCTTTCTATTACCCATTATTTTCCAAACTTGTTCAAAGTTCGAGAAACTAAAGCTTCCTAAAGCCATCCTTATTTATGCTTCAATAATCCGTGGTTTCTTATCTGCCCCAATAGCAACGAAAGTGAATTTTCCCTCAGTTACTAGTTCTCTGTCTTCGTCCCCATTTGAATGCTTTCGACGCAAGACCCAAGCCTGAATATTAAAGCTAATCGAAGTCCTGCCGATTCGCTGTAAATCCGCATAACAACACATTACATCCCCAACAGATACTGGTTTATGGAAGACCATTGCATCAACAGCAACCGTAGCAACCCGACCATTTGAATATTGACGTGCGGCGATACCGCCGGCGATATCCATCTGTGACAATAACCAACCACCAAAAATATCACCATCAGGATTCGTGTCTGCTGGCATGGCTAAGGTACGCAAAACAAGCTCTCCGCATTGCTCCTGCGGTTTTACTACAGGGCTATTATTCTCAACATTTTTCTCTTCACCCATAATTTAGCTCCTTCATGAACAATGTTTAAATATAAGTTATCCACAAGATGAAGTATAAATTCAACAAAAATACACATTATGATGCTTGCCTAGATGCAAGCCCCCTTTATAATGGCGCCTATGTCAGATTTATTTAATAGCGAAACAGCAGAAACCCAAGAGGGATACTCTGCTAAAGATATTGAGGTGTTGGAAGGCTTAGAGCCAGTCCGACATCGTCCCGGTATGTATATTGGTGGTACGGATGAACGTGCCTTGCACCATCTTGTTGCTGAAGTTCTTGATAATTCCATGGATGAGGCCGTTGCAGGCCATGCAAGCCGCATAGAACTAATGATCAATGCAAATGGTTCCGTTACAATTCGTGATAACGGTCGTGGTATCCCTGTTGATAAACACCCAAAATATACCGACAAATCGGCTCTTGAAGTTATTTTAACCACCCTCCATTCTGGTGGTAAATTTACTGGTAAAGCCTATGAAACATCTGGCGGTTTGCATGGGGTTGGTATTTCTGTAGTAAACGCCCTTTCCGAATCACTTCTGATAGAAGTTGCAAGAGATCGCGTTCTTTACCAACAAAAATACAGCCGTGGGAACCCTATCACTCCTTTAGAAAACATGGGATCTGTGAATAATAGACGCGGTACGTCTGTTACTTTCATGCCTGATCATCAAATCTTTGGGAATGAAGCTCATTTCAAGCCGCATCTTTTGCATAAGATGGCACGTTCTAAGGCCTATCTTTTCAAAGGTGTTGAAATTCGTTGGTCCTGTGCACCTGAACTTTTGAAAAATGGCGACCCTGCCCCTGAAAAAGACACATTGCATTTCCCCAGTGGTCTAGTGGACTATCTAACCGAATCTATTGGTTCCCGTGCAACAGTTACACCACGTCCCTTTTCTGGTGAAATGCGCGATACAGATGGCGTAGGTCGTGTGGAATGGGCCATTTCTTGGGCCCATGATGGTGATGGCTTTAATAGCTCTTACTGTAACACAGTACCAACCCCACAAGGCGGAAGCCATGAAGCTGGCTTACGCTCATCCATTGGTAAGGGTTTACGAGCCTATGGTGAATTGATCGGCAATAAAAAAGCGTCACAAATTACAGGCGAAGATGTCATGGGAGAGGCATCCAGTCTTATTTCCGTTTTCATCCGTGACCCACAATTCCAAGGACAAACAAAAGACCGACTAGCGTCCCCCTCTGCCACAAAATTAGTGGAAACTGCAATCAAAGATCGTTTCGATATTTGGCTGACAGAAGATCCAGCAAGTGCTAACGACCTGTTAGAAAATATTCTAGAGCGTGTTGCTGAACGCCAAAATCGCAAAGCAAAAAAAGAACAGCGTAGAAAAACACCTACACGACGCCTACGTCTTCCGGGCAAGTTGGCGGATTGCTCTTCTAAGACCTCTGATAATACAGAAATATTTTTGGTGGAAGGTGATTCCGCTGGGGGTTCAGCGAAACAAGCACGTAATCGTTCGAACCAAGCGATCCTTCCCTTACGCGGTAAAATTCTTAACGTTGCCAGTGCAACCCGTGATAAAATGCAAGCCAACCAAGAATTAAAAGACCTATGCCAGGCTCTTGGTTGCGGCACTCGTGGTGACTTTAAGTTAGAAAATCTACGCTATGAACGCGTTATCATTATGACGGATGCGGATGTGGATGGGGCGCATATCGCAACCCTCCTCATGACATTCTTTTATCGCGAGATGGCTGGCCTTATTGAATCTGGACATTTATATCTTGCTCTCCCTCCTCTATTCAGGATCACGCAAGGTTCGAAAAATATGTATGCCCGCGATGACGCGCATAAAGATGAACTCATTGAGAGTTCATTCAAAGGGCGTGGCAAAATCGACATCAGCCGGTTTAAAGGTTTAGGAGAGATGGATCCTAAACATCTAAAAGAAACCACAATGGACCCGTCTAAAAGAACACTTATACAAGTTCAACTTCCTGATCGCACAAAT
Source organism: uncultured Curvivirga sp. (assembly GCA_965602285.1). Classification (GTDB taxonomy): domain Bacteria; phylum Pseudomonadota; class Alphaproteobacteria; order UBA8366; family Aestuariispiraceae; genus Curvivirga. The sequence continues at coordinate 5,677 of CBFCZA010000067.1, forward strand.
GAGGACGAACTTGAAGAATCACGACGTACGGCCCAAACTGTTGATACACTTATGGGTAAAAAACCAGAAAAACGCTTCCACTTCATTCAGGAAAACGCAAAGTTTGTAGAAGATATCGACTTGTAATCTTATCGTAAGAGAGTAGCATCAAGACGTTCAAGCCACATTGCTACTATTCGTCAAAAGGTGCTTTAGATGCTTAGATATTCTTGGTTATTAATGATCTTAGTGCCCCTCTTTTCTGGATGCACATTTGATAGCCTGCATAAAAAAAGACTAACAGGTCAATTTACGAATGGTAATTTTCAGTTTTTTAAAAACAAATATCCGCTTCTTCTTGATGTGAAAGGTACTCTAAACCAATTGGAACGTAATAAAGCAATTGATATCACTATTGATCACCTGAAAGATCATCCACGTCTCTCAAGCGCCAACCTTGTTTCAACAGCCACATACGATGGACCAGACAAAGGTGAGATAAGTTTTATTGTTAACGTAAATTCAAACCCATTAAAATCTGGGAAGAATATTTGTAGCAAGGATATCCCTGAACTTAGCGCATTAATACCAAATGAACTAATCAAAACCGCAAACATCGGATTTTGCCGAAACGATAAAACACTCAGCTATATATCTGCAAAACTTAAAAAACCTGTTTCAATGAAATCTAGTGAATTCAAAAAAATATTGCGCAGGGCGGCAAGCTCTATTCTTTATAGAAAATCACCTACTGAACGTTGCCAGATAAACTGTAACTTCTAATCATTCAAAAGCCAGTCACGCATAAGGGCTGTTGTTGCGAAAGGGCGCTCCATCGAAGATAGGTGACCACATTCTTCTATGATGCAAAGGCGGCTATTAACCAAACCATCTCTCGTTTCTTCAGAGAGATCCAGTGGGGTTAATTCATCTTCACGACCACAAATAACAAGAACAGGTTTCTCAAACGCGGCTAGACTTGGTCGACTGTCTACTCGGTTCAAAATAGCCGTTTGTTGATTTACAAATGTTTCTTGCCCCACATCCGATGCCATATCCATAATAGTTTGGGTTAATGCCTCATCGCTCATTCGGTCAGGATGGACAAGTAATGGCAATAACCGTGGTGTAACACCTTTGAACTTTCCCGTTGATGTTAATGAAATTAGCCCACGCCTGCGTCGACGTTGTTCATCACTATCTTGCCTTGAAGATGTATCAAGCAAAGCTGTTTTCAAAACCCGTTCAGGAGCTTGTCGCATGATTTCTAAAGAAACATACCCGCCCATAGATAATCCAGCCAAGGCAAATTGATCTGGAGCGGCATCTAGGATGCGCTTTGCCATTCCCCCAATACTATCATCTTGTTGTGTGTCTCCAACGTGCATATCTGCGATATCATCCAGATATTTTAATTGATGCCCCCATAAACGCGCATCACATAATAACCCAGGAACCAAAACCAAAGGTATCTTATTCATATCAGTCTCTCTTATTTTATCAGGGCTGTCAGGTGACGAAATTCATCATGATCTGCCTGACCAAGCCATTCAAATAAAACCATTTCAACGGTTACGATGTGAATACCATATTGTTTCATTCTATCTATGGCATATTGAACATGTTCCGTGTTCCTGCTTGATATTGCATCAGCAACAACAAAGACATCAAACCCATTTTCAGAAAACTCTACCGCTGTTTGAAGAACACAAACATGGGATTCTATACCACAAATAACCAGCTGCCTTCGATTATCATTCACCTGTAATGCATTTCGGATATCAACGTTTTTATAACAGGAAAATTCTATTTTTTCAAAAACATCAACCTCTTGAATATCGATATCTAAAGAAGCATCTGTGTGCCCTAACCCTTTTGGATATTGTTCTGAAATGGCAATAGGCACATGTAGCTTTTTTGCGATTTCCACAAGTTTAGAGCTATTCACAACAACACAAGATGGATCCGCCATAGCAGGCAACAAACGTTCTTGTATATCAACCACCAACAACGAAGATTTTTCTCTGTCCATTAACATTTTAAATATCCCAGAAATAAAAAAAGTCATCACATGCACTATATAAACTATTGAGAGCGTTGCGCAAAGGCAACGTTTGACCAAAAACATATGACTTCTGAGAATATTTTATCAAAAAATCGATAGGAAAGATTGACAGAACGCTGCCTAGCCCTAGTATCCCCCTAGAAAAAATATAAAATAAGACGTATACTAAGCATATCTAATTATTAGAATTTCCTTAGGTAACCGATCGGCTCCTCTATTTCTTAGCCGACAAAAAAGCGAGACTCCATGGCGACTAGCTTTGAAGATTTGGGTTTAGGCCCAGAAGTATTGCGCGCAGTTAGCGACGCAGGATATACAACACCGACACCGATTCAAGAGAAAGCGATCCCTTTCATCATGATGAATCGCGATGTGTTGGGTTGCGCACAAACCGGTACAGGTAAAACTGCATCATTCACCTTGCCGATGATTGATATCCTCGCACAAGGTCGATCACGCGCACGTATGCCACGCTCTATTATTTTGGCGCCAACACGTGAGTTAGCAGCACAAGTTTCAGACAACTTCACTACCTATGGAAAATACCACAAACTGACCATGGCCCTTCTCATTGGCGGTGTATCCTTTAATGAACAAGAGAAAGCATTGGACCGCGGCGTTGATGTTTTAATTGCTACTCCCGGCCGGTTAATTGATCATATGGAACGTGGTAAAGTTCTAATGAATGACGCGAAAATCGTCGTGATTGACGAAGCGGACCGCATGCTAGACATGGGTTTCATTCCTGATGTAGAGCGTATTATCTCTATGATCAAAGGTATGCGACAAACCGTTATGTTCTCTGCGACTATGCCAAAAGAAATTCGTCGTTTAGCAGATAAATTTTTGGACAACCCAAAAGAAATCACTGTTGATCCGCCGTCCTCTACTGCATCGACCATCAAACAAGGAATCGCACATGTTGGCCCTCGCCAAAAAAATAGCGTTCTGCGTGGTTGGCTTGATAGTGAAGACATCCAAAATGGCTTAATTTTCTGCAATAGGAAACGTGATGTTGCAGCCCTTCAATTAAGCCTAGAGAAAAAAGGTTATTCTGTCGGTTCCTTGCATGGTGATATGGATCAGCATAAACGCATGGAATGGCTGGAAAAGTTCAAAAATAATGAAATTAAAATGATGGTTTGCTCTGACGTGGCTGCCCGTGGATTAGATATCAAAGCAGTAAGCCACGTTTTCAACTATGACGTCCCCATCAATGCAGAAGATTATGTCCATCGCATTGGTCGTACAGGTCGCGCAGGCCGCACAGGTACTGCCTATATGATGGTTACGCCACATGATGAAAAAAATCTGGCCGCTATTGAAAAAATCATTGGCAAGCCTCTTCCTATCATTGATGGCATGGATGGTAAAAATAAACCAAACGATAACGCTGAAACCAAAAAGCCTGTAAGAAGCAAACGTCCACCAAAAGCGGAAGCTGCTAAGCCTGTAGAAAAAGAAGAAACAAATACAACGACTGCAGAAGCTAAACCTGCACCAAAAGAACAAGTCCGTAAGGAACATCCGCCTAGAAAAACCCGTGATAATAATCCACGCAAAGGAAAAAGGCGTCATCCTGACTTTGATATTGGCGTAGAACCTGAGAGTAACCTGCCTTATGGTAAAACACCTGGGGTTCCTGCTTTCCTATTACGTGAATAAATAAATCTTAAGTTAATTTCTTTTGTAAATAAGAGCAAAGGTCTGAAATGCAAACAATATTCATTCAAGTGAAATCAGAATTAGGCCGCGCGTATGAAGTCGCAGATTCAGCAAGTGATGTAGAACAAGTTTCAGAAGTTTATTCTACATCAGGACATTATGATCTTATGTTGAAATGCTATTTGCCTGCTGGAAATGATATTGGACATTTTGTAAACGAACAAATTCAAACATTGCCTGGCGTGCGTGATACATTCACCATCATCACATTCAAAGCGTTTTCCTAATATCAAATTGTAAAAAACATACGTCTTGAGTTTGACATTTTTACAATTGAGCGTGATATTGTCTTTCTAAGTTTGATGAATCAGTTAAGATAATACTTATAAAAAAATAAATGGGGGACCCTTCAAGTGAATACGTCTAAAATCGATTTAAACGATGACAAACTAAAGACTGAAATCGTTAATCTGGTTCAGTATATCAGACGTTTCCGTGAAGAAATCGCCCATATGGTTCAAAGAGAGAACCAACAAACACGCTTTGAAAGCATGTCCGATCAATTAGACGAGATTGTCGGCGCAACAGAACGTGCTACCAATTCAATTTTAGAATCTGTAGAATCTATTGATGGTGTCGTTGACGACTTACGTAATGCTGAAACTCAAGAAGAAAGAAACGCATTATGCGATCTTATTTCTAATGATACAATGAATGCAATGGAAGCATGTACATTCCAAGATATCACGGGACAACGGGTAACAAAAATTGTCCGTTCCATGAAGTTTGTTGAGGAACGCGTAGACATGCTAACAGACCTTTGGGGTCGTGATGAAATTGAAGGCATGACAGTTACCACTTCTGAAGAAGAAGAAGAAGTAACAGGTGATGAAGCTTTACTAAATGGCCCAGCATTACCAGCAGAAACGTCTATTTCACAAGATGATATTGATAAGCTATTTGATTAATAAATAGATTTATTACCTTTTCCCCCTAATTACTTAGGCCAGCTATGACAGCAACATATCGTGCGGTAACATCCCTTCTTATTGTAGGTTGGATATTTATTTATATCATATTTGCATGGGTGCTTGCAGGAATCATTCCTGAGAACTCTAAGTTTCTAGAACTCCTATATTTTCCAATAGCGGGCCTTGCTTGGATTCCTGTTGCAATTATTATTTTGAAGAAAAGATATTCAAAATAAATAAGATATATTAATAGACGATTATATAATTTGTATTTATACTATAAGTATGTTCCTTTTTAAATTAAAATGGTGAAAATGCCCAAGCCAGACCAAAAAATACTGTTACGAAAAGCAGAAGCAGCATTAGAAGCAGCGATAGAGGAAAACAAGCGTTTCCAAATGACCTATTCTCAACGTATAGGGGAACTCGCTCACGAGATAAAAAACTCACTTAATTCGGTTATGGGCTTTAGTGAGATTCTACGTGATGAGACCTTTGGTGTGCATTCGGACCCTCGCTATAAAGAATATTCATCTATCATAAATGATGCTTCTAGGCATCTTCTTGAAATTTGCGAGAGGGAATTATCTCATAGCAGAACAAATAATCTTTTTAGCACGACGTTGGCAACCGCAATAAAAGTTGATGTAGACGTTACAGATCTCATTGATAGCACCCTAACCGGTGTGAAGCACCTAGCCGAAGAGTTAGGCGTTGAAATCAATGTTGAGGTCGATAATAATTTTCCTATTCTTAAAACTGACCCTGCAAGGTTACGCCAAGTTCTTCAAAATTTAGTTTCTAATGCCGTCAAATTCACCCCTGCGGGCGGTCATGTAACCAT
>CBFCZA010000068.1:0-11019 GCA_965602285.1 uncultured Curvivirga sp.
CTTCCTCCTTGCTAGCTGTGTTTCATTGTCCCAAATGGGGGCTGGTATTGTAATTGTCGTAACAGCACTTACGGGAAAAATGCTAATGCCGGAAGGGGGGCTATGGACCCTTCCACTGACCCTACAATTTGTTGGCACCATGATGTCTACCATTCCTGCAAATATGCTGATGCGACAAATTGGTCGTAAAAATGGATTTGTTTTAGGGCAATTAATTGGGATCACTGGGGCCCTTATATCAGCCTATGCCATCGTAGATAATAACTTTGAACTGTTTTGTGTTGGTGGGTTTACCTTAGGTATTCACAACGCTTTTTGGTTTTATTTTAGGTTTGCAGCTTCTGAAATTGCTAAATTAACAAAAGATATTCTTGGGCCATATAGTTTTGCGGGATGTTATATTGCTATATCTATTTCATGTTTAGTCACGATTTCTATATTACAGTTTATAAAAATCCCTGGACTTAGTGCAGAAGAAAAGAAAGAAACGGGTCGTCCACTTAAAGAAATTATAACGCAACCCTTGTTTGTTTCAGCTGTTGTTGCTGCGATGATTGGTTATGGGGTTATGTCATTAGTGATGACTTCTACGCCTTTAGCCATGTCTGTTTGTGGTTTTGATTTTGATGATTCCGCCTTTGTTATTCAATGGCATGTACTGGCAATGTTTGGTCCTAGTTTTTTCACCGGTGGTCTGATTAAACGTTTTGGTGTTATTAAAATTATTTTCGTAGGAATTTTATGTAATTTTGCAACTGTTGCCATTAATTTAAATGGAGTAGACCTGCTGCATTTTGTCAGTAGTTTGGTTTTACTTGGCTTAGGTTGGAACTTCATGTTTATTGGTGGTACTGCATTATTAACAGAATGTTATTCTAAATCTGAACGGAATAAGGTTCAGGCTTTAAATGACTTTTTGGTATTTGGCACAGTATCAATTACAAGCTTAACAGCTGGTTGGTTGCAACAAACAATTGGATGGGATGCGGTAAATATTGCTGTTATTCCACCGTTATTAATTGCCACAATTGCTGTGGCATGGGCAATGAAGGCACATAATAAACGCATGCTAACGATGGCTATATAGCTATCGTTAGGCGACTTTAAACATTTTAAGTTTAGAAAAAATTAATTTGTTTTACCAAAGTTACCGAACATCTGCTGCATGAAGCTAAGCCTATGACCAGAGGTCGCAGTCGTGGATTCTTCTATTGCGATTTTTCGAATATCATCAAGGGTATATGTTTGTGATTGAACATAATTACCTTTGTCATCGAAATACACCGCCATAACATTCATTTCAATAATTTCTGGTTCATAGAAAGCAAAGCGTTCAAACTTTTGAACCATATAATACCAAGTTTCACTGTCAAAAGTACTGACGGTAGAAGGTGGGCCATAAATTTTAAAAACTGTTTGTTTTGTCGCTTTTCCAGATTCTATAATTTCAACTTGATCTTCTCTTGGGTAGTTCCCATGAGTTGAAATCCGCGGAGAACAGGCACTAAGAGTTGTAGATATAGCAAGGCCTAGTGCTGTGGCTTTAATAATAGTCCCAATTTTAGTTTGGCTATTTTTAAAATTCAATTTCATAGGTCTTTTTTCCTTGCTGCTATTGGCTCTGTTAAATAGCATATTTTATTAAATACATCGTTTATTCTATTTTATTTTTTCTTTGCCTCAGAGGGTTCTAGCTGTTAAATGCCCGACACTAGAGTTATGAAAAGTCATAAATAGAAATGATTACTTGGACCTTGCCTATATGTTTTGCAAGGGGTTTTCAAGTTTTCCTATGATAAATGCTCAATAAAATATTCATTGGATAGTCCATCTATTCAGTATTATGAAAGTGATTATAATGCCAATTTCTTGGTTATGGAGCCTTTTACGAGGTGCCGAAGACAAGGGACCAGTAGGGACCTTATATGCAGATATTGTTGCACAAGCGCGGTCACCTTATTTTTATAGTGAATTAACCGTCAGTGATGATGTTGATGGTCGATTTGATATGATTACCTTACATATGTTCTTAGCATTAGATCGAATGCGTGAAGATGCTTCACTTATGAAACTTAGTCAAAAGTTAGCGAACCTTGTCATTAGTGATATGGATAGAAGCTTACGCGAAATGGGCGTAGGGGACTTGGGTGTAGGAAAACGTGTTCAAGAAATGGGTAAGGCCATGTATGGTCGTTTAGAAATGTATGATTTATCCTTGCTAGAAGCTGATACGTCATCTGTCTTGTCTGCTGCTATCATGCGAAATCTTTATAGATCAGAAGAATCTGTAAGTGAAAATGCTCAAAAAATATCAAAATATATTTTGAAACAAAGAGAATATCTTAAGAAATGCTCGTCCGAGACAATATTAAATGGGCATTTTGATTTTGAAAAACCGGAGGAACTGATTCGTGATTGATGAAAATAATGTAGAACAAAATCAAAATAGTATCGAATCTATAGCACCAGAATTCAGCCATGTTGTTGAAATTCAAAAAATCCCGTCCTTAGGCAGGATGTTTAAAATTTCAGCTTCTGCAGAGGAATTAGAAGCCCTTGTTAAAAGGTTAGATCTTCTAAGCTTTGATGAATTTAACGTTTCCGCAAAGGTTATTCCCTTAGGACGAAGTTCTGTTGTTCGTGTGGAAGGGCATATTTTTGCCAAACTTTCACAGTCATGTGTTATATCTCTTAAGCCTGTTCCATTGGTCATTGACGAAGAGTTTATGCTAGAGTTTGCACCGGAAACTGGTGAAGAGCAGGTAGAAAGAGAGTTTGTACTTTCAGAAGGAGACCCATACGAACCATTGGAAAATGGAAAGATTGATGTAGCAGAAGTTGCGACACAGCAATTATCTTTAGGGCTTGATATGTACCCTAGAGCAGAGGGTGCTGATATAAACCAGATACAAGAAGATGCTGAAAAAGCTGGTCGGAAGTTTGAAGTAAATGGTGCAAAGAACAATCCGTTTTCTGTGCTGGCAAAATTAAAAGAACAAAAAAAATAATCTTATTTGTATCTACAGTCTTGCGGAATGCTGTCTAATTGGTTATGAACAGCGCCGTCTCGTACATAGCTAAATGAGTGGCTATTTACTATATTTATTAATCTGGATATTTCGTCCGGACAAGTAGTTGAGTTTTGAACAATGGCAGTTCCAAAGAAAAAGGTGAGCCCGTCTCGCCGCAACATGCGCCGCGCCCATGATGCATTAAGTGCAAACGCACATCAAGAATGCTCTAACTGTGGTGAATTAAAGCGTCCGCATCACGTTTGTGGTTCTTGTGGTCAATATGATGGCCGTGAGGTTGCTGAAGCTTCTGCGTAAGCAGGAGCCCAGCCCCCATAAAATATGTCAGACATAAAACCACTGGTTCTGTCACTTGATGCGATGGGCGGGGATCATGCCCCTGAAATCGTAGTTAAGGGAGCTGCACTGGCCCGGGCTAATTTGCCCAAGGCCAGTTTTCTGCTTTTTGGTGATGAGAAAAGATTGAAGCCTCTTGTTGATGCACATCCAATTTTATCTGGTTGTACAGAAATTCGTCACACAGACAAAGTGGTAAAAAGTACAGATAAGCCTTCCGCTGCATTACGTAGCGGTCGGCAATCTAGTATGCGATTAGCTATCGATGCTGTAAAAGCTGGTGATGCAGCCGCCGCTGTTTCTGCAGGTAATACAGGCGCCCTTATGGCGATGGCGATGTTTGGCCTAAGAACACTACCCGGTATTGATAGACCTGCTATCTGCACAGAACTACCTAACCTTAAAGGATCCAGCTGTATGCTAGACCTTGGAGCAAACGTAGAATGTGATGCTGATAACTTGGTTCAATTTGCTGTTATGGGTGAAGTTTTTGCCCGTACTGTGATGGATATTAAAAAACCTACTATTGGTTTACTTAATGTTGGCACTGAAGAACTAAAAGGCCGTGATGAAGTTAAGTTAGCAGCTCAAATGCTCTCTGACATCAATCTTCCTGTGGAATTTCATGGCTTTGTTGAAGGTGATGATATTACGAAAGGTACCGTCGATGTCATTGTGACTGATGGGTATACTGGTAATATTGCGCTGAAAACTGCTGAAGGTATGGGGATGATGATTACATCTTTCCTACGCGATGCCTTAAAAAGCAGCATTCTTTCTAAAATTGGTGCCCTTTTAGCGTATGGTGCCCTCAAAAAACTTAAAAAGCGACTTGATCCACGTATGTATAACGGTGCGGTCTTGCTTGGACTTAATGGAATCGTGGTAAAGAGCCATGGTGGAACCGATGAAATTGGATTTGCTAATGCTATTGGAGTGGCAGCAGATATGGTAAACAAAGGTTTCATGGAAAAAATCAAAGAAGATTTTGAAGCCATGCGCCAAGAAGAACAAGCTTCTTAAAGAATAATACTGACCTATTCAAAGATTATGAAAGCGGGAATTCAATAATGTATCGCTCTGTTGTACGTGGTGTGGGGGCTTACCTACCTGAAAAGGTTGTTAGCAATGAAGAGCTAGCAAAAACAATAGATACATCAGATGAATGGATACGTAAGCGTACGGGCATTGAACGACGTCATATTGCTGCTGATGATGAATTTACGAATGACCTTGCAATGAAGGCTGCTTTAGAAGCATTGAAGAATGCTGATATAAAAGCAGAAGACATTGATTTAGTTATTTTAGCCACGACTACCCCTGACAATACATTTCCATCAACAGCAACAAAAGTACAAGCGCGCCTTGGTATAACCAAAGGTGCTGCATTTGATATTCAAGCTGTGTGTAGTGGCTTTATTTTTGCAATGACCCAAGCAGATAATATGCTTCGTTTAGGTCAAGCAAAACGCGCCCTTGTTATAGGTGCAGAAATTTACAGTCGCATTCTTAACTGGGAAGATAGATCTACAGCTGTCCTATTTGGTGATGGTGCGGGCGCTATCGTAATGGAAGCTGTCGAATCTGAAGATTCACTGGATGAACGAGGTATATTATCGTCTGTTATTGGCAGTAATGGTGAACATTACGATAAACTTTATGTAAATGGTGGTGTGGCCACTACTGGTACAGCAGGTCATGTAACAATGGCTGGTCAAGATGTGTTTAGGCAAGCTGTCGCGAAGATGAGTGAATCTGTAGAAGAAGCACTCATAAAAGCTAAATTAAATAAAGACGACTTGGATTGGCTTGTTCCACATCAGGCGAACGTACGTATCATCGATCAAGTTGGTAAAAAACTTGGTGTTGATCGTGATAAAGTTATTATTACGGTACAAGAACATGCAAATACATCTGCCGCAACAGTTCCTTTAGCCCTTACACATGGTGTTAAACATGGGCATTTTAAGCCGGGCGATATTCTTGCCTTAACGGCTATGGGTGGCGGTTTTACTTGGGGTTCAATCGTTTTGCGTTGGTAATAAACGTAAAACTTTCACTTTTTCCAATATTCCTCTTACATTTTTATTCTTTTTGTGGAATCATAGATTTAATGTTTATGATCCCATTGACGCTCGAAGTTATTGGGATTAAAAGAATAACAGTGTTTTATTGAATGACCATATTTGGTCTCATCTGGGAGGACAGACAATGTCTAGCAAGACGGTTACCCGCGCAGAATTAGCAGAAGCTGTATATGAAGAAGTTGGTTTATCACGAAATGAATCAGCGGATCTTGTTGAGGCAGTTCTTGCAGAAATGTCAAATGCACTCATCTCGGGTGAATCTGTGAAGATTTCTTCTTTTGGCAGTTTCTCCATCCGAAGTAAGGGCGAACGTATCGGACGCAATCCAAAAACAGGTGAGGAAGTTCCTATTTCTCCTCGAAAAGTTTTATCTTTCCGACCAAGCCATGTTTTAAAAAATAGCATTAACGATTCTCTATATCCTAACGGCTAAGTCGGAAGATTATCAATGAATGCATCAATAGATGAAGGCCAACGGCGTTCAAGCCGTAGGGCTAATAAATCATCGCGCGCTTTTAGAACGATAAGTGAAGTTTCTAAACTACTGGATGTACCACAACATGTATTACGGTTTTGGGAATCTAAATTTATCCAAATAAAACCAATGAAGCGTGGTGGTGGACGCCGTTATTATCGACCAGAAGACACAGCCTTGTTAACCTCTATTAGAAACCTTCTTTATAATGAAGGTTATACCATTCGTGGTGTTCAAAAGCTTCTTCGTGAAAAAGGCATCAAGGCTATTCTTGCTCAAGGCGATATAGAAAAAGATTTAGATATAAAAGATGAAGATCAACCTAGTATTCTTGATGCTATTGCTGAACGTGGTGGTAACCCTGGAAGTGATACCATAGAGCTAAACCAAGTGGATCGAATGGAAATTCTCTCTATCCGTGATGAGTTGCTTGAAATTCGAAATGCTTTGTCAGGATTAACTTGATTTTATTTGATAATCTTTGAGTTTTATATTGCATTTACTGAGCTTGGTTAGTAAACAGTAGCTGTTTTTTACAAACACTTTTTATCTATTTATATTTTGTCGGAATGTGGCGCAGCTTGGTAGCGCACTTCACTGGGGGTGAAGGGGTCGGAGGTTCAAATCCTCTCATTCCGACCATCAAAAGCCTTAATTCTTTATGGAATTAAGGCTTTTTATTTTTTAAGGCAATATTATTTTTTTGTTGAAACTATCAAATATAGAAACGTGACAAATGATCAATTGAAGAGTATATAATCCAAAATAAATTACTTATTATAAATTCAATCTTTTGACGGAGTAACCTTATGAAAACTAAACTTTCATTAACCATTGCATGCTTAATCTCTATCGGTGCGTTTTCCACACCCTCTTTTGCTGATGGTGATGTTACAAAAGGTGAAAAAACTTTCAAAAAGAAATGTAAAAGTTGTCATACTTTAAAAGCAGGTAAAAAATCTTCAACTGGGCCAAATCTTGCTGGTTTTTTATCTCGCCCTGCAGGTAAGTTAGAAGGTTTTAAATATTCAAAGAATATGAAGGCTGCTGATTTCACATGGGACGAAGAAACATTGGATAAATGGCTTAAAAACCCAAAGAAAATGATCAAAGGTTCACGAATGAGCATGAAGCTTGGTAAAGAAAAAGATCGTAAAAACGTAATTGCTTATCTTTTGACTGTTGCTCAATAAGGTTTTTGTAGACCGTTTAAAAAGGCCTCTCTTTCAATAAGGAGGCCTTTTTTGATTCTGGTGTAAATATTTATGAAACTCTATTACTTTGTCCGAAAGGTAAGCTGCATAAGAATAGTAGGCAGCTTCCTAATACAATGCTAGGGCCGCTTGGTAGATCCCATTGATATGATGCCATTAAACCACCCATCACTGATATAGCCCCTAGTAATATGGCAAATATGGCCATTTTCTCTGGACTATTTGATAGCCTTCTAGAGGCTGCCGCAGGAATGATAAGTAATGCGGTGATCAGAAGCATACCAACAATTTGTACGGATAAGGCAATCACTGTCGCAACGAGCAACATGTAGGTGATGCGTATTCTTTGTACGGGTAATCCTTCCGCTCTCGCCAATGTTTCGCTAACTGTTATCGCAATAAGAGGGCGCCAAATAAAACACAGTAAAATAAGGATGACGATCCCTCCTAATGCCGAAAAATATATATCAGATTGATTAACAGATAATATATCCCCAAAAAGGTACCCCATGAGGTCTAATCTAATATTCTCTATTAAACTGACGAGAATAATACCTGAAGCTAGACTTCCATGTGCTAATATTCCAAGCAATGTATCATTCGCAATAAGGCGTTGGTTTTGAAATAAAAATAAAACTATTGCTAAACCGAAGCATGTGAACAACACACCGATCATTGGGTCTGTTCCAAGGACAAGTCCAAAAGAAGCTCCCATCAAGGCTGTATGGGCCATAGTATCACCAAAATAAGCCATTCTACGCCATACGATAAAGCAACCGATAGGTCCGCAAATGACGGCTATGATAAAACCTGCAATAATGGCGCGGATTAAAAAGTCATCAAACATAAAAAATATCCTATTTAATCTGCATGATCGCAATGTGATCCGTGAATATGACCTTTGCCATCACCCTTATGTACAATACTTCCATCCAAATCATGTTCATGGTCGTGGTGATGATTGTATACAGCTATAGATTCTGGGGCGTTATTTCCAAATAAGGCTTTATATGCGGGATCGTTACTAACAGTTTCAGGTTGTCCTGCACAACAAATATGGCCATTCAAACAAATAACCCTATCTGTTGCTGCCATGACGATATGAATATCGTGGGAAATTAGAAGTATACCGCAATTACCATGATCTCGAAGTTTTTCAATTAATACATAAAGTTCAGCTTGGCCTGCATAATCTACCCCTTGTGCTGGTTCGTCTAATACGAGCAGATCGGCTTTTTGTGCTATCGCACGGGCAATGAGAACTCTTTGAAGTTCCCCGCCGGAAAGGTCAGATACCATTTTTTCCTTCAAATGAATTGCCTTGGTTTGCTCTAAGGCCTCATTCATTTCTATCGTTGTAATCTTTTTTGTAAGTTGCATTAACCGTTGGACAGATAAAGGAAGAATAGGGTCCACAGCAATTTTCTGTGGTACATAGGCAACGGTTAAGCCCGTTGGTTTATCGACGCTACCTGTATCTGGTTTTTGTAATCCGATAGCAATTTCAACAAGTGTAGATTTCCCTGCACCATTCGGACCTATCAAGGTGACAATCTCGTTACGATGAATTTTTAAGTTAACGTTTTGAAGAATAAACTTTCCAGATCTCTTTAAAGAAACATTGTTTGCATCAACTAGAATTTCTTGCTTTGGATTTGCCATATTATTGCGCTTTCTTTTGGCAATCTGAACATATGGCAGATATTTCTAATGTTGCTTTTGTGGTTTTAAACCCAGCTGACTCCGCCTTAAGTTTAATTAGGTTTTCCAATTCCTTATCACAACTTTCTATAACTTTACTACAAGCTTCACATATGATTAATTGACAAATATGATGATGCGAAGGATGTGCACAGGCCATATAGGCATTCAAATTTTCGACTTTATGAATGAGATGCTTTTCGATTAAAAAATCCAAGGCACGATAAACGGTCATTGGTACCGCATTATCTTTACTACCTTTTAAACTATCCAATATTTCATATGCCCCTAAAGGAGCATTTTTTTGCTTTAGAATATCAAGGACAATTTGGCGAGTAGGGGTCAATTTAATTGAAGCATCATACATTTAACGTCACCAGTAAAAATTATAGTTATGATGTTATAACATCACATTTTAATAAACTCTATATTGATAGTAAAAAATATTTAAAGATAAGTGATTAATTTCTATCCGTGCTTGGTGGGTGCCCATAATGTTCACGATAACAACGAGAGAAATGAGCTGATGAGGTGAAGCCACAGCTAACAGCAACGTCCAGAACTGATAAATCAGTTTGTTGTAAAAGTTTTTTAGATTTCTCAAGGCGCATTCTTCTATAATAAGCACCGGGAGTGTTTTTGAGCGCCTTCTGAAAGGCTCGCTCTAACTCTCTTAATGAAATACCTAGAACATCTGCTATGTCACTGGTACGAAGGGGGTCTTCTATATGTGTTTCCATTTGTTCTACGGCTTGAATGACATATCGATTGCTGGTGGCAAGGCGATGACCTGTATCCATCCTTTGTGGTTCAGTTCCTTCGCGAATTTGATTGTAACTTATTTGTTCTGCAACAGCTATGGCTAGGTCTCTTCCATGTTGAAGAGTGATAAGTTGTAGCATTAGGTCTGTACCTGATGTTCCACCAGTTGCAGAGAACCGATTTCTATCAATAACATATAGATCTCTTGTAACGTTTACTTTTGGAAAATGTTCTGGGAAGGAATCAACATGTACCCAATGAATTGTTGCTTTATATCCATCCAATAATCCTGCCATGGCTAAAATGTGGCTTCCTGTGTCTATAGAACCAAGTAAGGCTCCACGACTACTTTGGCGACGTAACCATGCTATCCCTTTATCGCTAATCCCATTTTCTGGATGAAAACTTGCACAGGTGATGCACATCGGTATGAAATCAATTGTTTCGATTGAAGTATCGACAACAATATCCATACCATTACTAGCAGAAACAGAATTGCCGTCTTCAGAAATTAATTCCCAGTCATATAGCTCTTCCCCAGAGAGCCAATTTGCAATACGTAAAGGTTCAGATGCACTTGCAAATGCAAGTAAGGAAAATCCCGGAATGAGTAGAAAGCCAAGCTTTTGTGGCTCGTTTGATATTTTTTCACCAAATTCCATTTAAAAACCTATTCGTTATTTTGTTTGCGAGCGTTGTTATTATGAGAGTCTATATATTAAAAGTTAACATTTAGCGACGTTAAACCTGTCGTTTTTCGTCAACACGTAAAATATCATTCAAAAGTCGTTTTCGGTCAAAGGAAAAGTTCTCAAGCCCTTTAATTTCGTTTCAGAAAACATGAACACAAAGGGATTAAATCCATGAATACAGATGTAGTGCTTACCTGTGCAGTAACAGGTTCTGGTGATACCATTTCCAAAAATAAACATGTTCCAGTAACGCCCAAGCAGATTGCCGATGCTGCTATTGAGGCTGCAAAAGCAGGCGCATCAGTTGCCCATTGCCATGTGCGAGATCCTGAAACAGGTAAAGGTACACGTAATGTTGAATATTACAAAGAGGTGGTTGATCGTATTAGACAATCTGACACTGATGTTGTTATTAATTTAACAGCAGGTATGGGCGGTGACCTATATATTGGCCCCGGTGAAGATGCGATGAACTTTGGTGAAGATTCTGATCTTGTTGGTCCTTTAGAACGTCTTGCCCATGTTGAAGAACTTCTTCCAGAAATTTGCACATTAGATACAGGTTCATTGAACTTTGGTGATGGAAATATGGTTTACGTTTCTACACCTGATGCGTTGCGTACTGGTATGAAACGCGTGGCTGAACTTGGTGTTAAGCCTGAATTAGAAGTATTTGATACAGGAAACCTCTGGTTCTGTAATGTGGCACATAAAGAAGGA
>CBFCZA010000069.1:0-10632 GCA_965602285.1 uncultured Curvivirga sp.
TCAGGGGTGGTAACCACACAAGCTATAGGATGCCCATTGCCCATCGGCTTGCCCATGGTCACAATGTCGGGAATGACATCATAAGATTCAAAGCCCCACATATGATCCCCTGTGCGACCAAAGCCGGATTGGACTTCATCGGCGATAAATAAACCGCCCGCGTCACGTACTTTTGCCACAGCAGACTTAAAATACCCTTCTGGTGCGACAAAGGCACCATGTGTATCAAAGACCATATCGCACATGTAACCCGCAGGTTTATGACCATTTTTGGCTAGCTTTTCAATAGCATCATCCATTTGGCTTGCGTATTTTTCACCAATATCATTTTCACCTGTTCTATAGCGCCCACGATAAGGATTAGGTGCTTCTACTGTGGCAAGATAATCTGGTTGTTCTTCTACGGGATATTCAATGGTTGAAAGTTCCGTCACAAGGGTAGAATTGCCATGATAGATATCTTCCGTGACAATCATGCCATGATTGCCGGTAACGATACGGGCGATACGTGTGGCAAGATCATTTGCCTCTGTTCCTGTGCACACAAACATACAGACACTCAGGTCACCGGGAAAAGTTTTGCCAAATCTCTCCGCAAAATCAACGATGCCATCATGAAGGTAACGGGTGCTGGTATTCAATGTTGATATTTGATCGTGTAAGGCTTTCACAACATGGGGATGGCAATGGCCAACATGGGCAACATTATTATAAGCATCTAAATATTTCCGACCTTCATCGTCAAAAAGATACGCACCTTCGCCACGCACAACGTGAACAGGGTTTTCTTTATAGAAATGGAAATATCCCGGACCTAAAGCTTTACGGCGGCGTTCAAGTAATTCTTTGTTATGTTCTGTTAACATCGTTGGTCTCCAACCTAGCTTTGGCAGTTTTCTTTTAGGGTCATGTAAATTTGATCACGGTCTGTCGCAAGGTAACGTTGAAGGAACTTCCAGTCTCCTTCAAGTAAATCAAGATATTCTTGGTCTACATCTGTCATGATTTGAGCTTTATAATCTTGTAACAACGCATTCAATAATGTGCGTAGTAAAATGAGATCAGGTAAAATGCGTAATTCTTCATCAAGAAGCGGTAATTGACTATGAAAGCCTTTAGTGATTTGGGTGATAGCATGGCCGATATCTTCACTTGATCGGATAAAGCTTTCCGCCATAACCGCAATATCATCAATGATGGGGGCATAAACAATATCCCCAAAATCTATCAGTCCTGAAATGGCTAAATCATCTTCGCTTTTGAAAAGGAGGTTCCAGCAATGGGCGTCATTATGAATGATTTGTTGGCGTAATTTTTTTAGCGCAGGAAATGTGACTTCACTTAAATGATGAAGGCATCCTTGGAAGATATCTTTTTGTGCATCGGTCATAAATGAATGAAGGTTTGGATTAAGGGCCAGTCCATTGGCTATGTTCCATGCCATGAAACCTTCTGCAGCTGGGTTTTTAAACCCTTCAAGGGCTAAGCACATTCTGGCTTGAAAAACACCGGCTTCGTATAATACGTCATCTGGATATGGATAGTCACAGCCGATGGCCTCACCTTCCACATAACTTAAGACGCGCATTTGATAGGATGTATTGCTTTTACCTAAAATGAAGCAATGGTTTTCATCATCCTTCGTGCGAATAATTCTTGGAATTGGAAGGGATGGATCTTTTTCTTCAATATGGCGCAATGCGGCTGTTTGCATTTTAACAACATCAAGGTCTTCTTCCGCAGCAGAGATTTTTACCACATAATGAACGCCCGTATCCGTTGTTAATCGGAAGTTTTGATCACGTTCCCCCATCAAGGGCTTGTAGTGCCCCTGCAAACCGTAATGGGTAAGTAGAGGACCCCCTACTTGTTCTTCTGTGAAAGAAGGCGGGGTGAATCGTAATAATTCTGGTGTGATCTCTATTGAAGTAACATCCATTACTCTTTAATCCTGAACTTGTGAGGTCTGATATTTTAAGTGCTGGAGGATGCTTGAATCTGATTAGGAAAACAATGTTAATTTTTAATATGAGGAAATTATTTTTCCTGCAGTTTGGCCTTGATCGCAAGTAAATCTTGCCATGCCAAACGTTTCTGGCTTGGATTTTTGAGCAGGAAAGTTGGGTGGAACATTGCAATGGTCGCACTGGTGGGGTTTTGATAAAGTGTTACGTTACTCCATTTACCACGAAGGCGTGCAATATTGCTGGTTTGGTTTAAATAAGTCTGTGCAGGCTTGGTCCCTAAAAGCACTAAGATCTTAGGTTGAACCAATTCTATATGTTTGTCTAAAAAAGGTTTGAAGACAGCCATCTCACTATCTGTGGGGCTGCGGTCCCCTGGGGGGCGCCAATAGATCATATTGGTGATGTGAAGTGCTTCACGGGTTAGACCTATTGCCCCAAACATTTTATTTAACATTTCACCAGCAGGGCCGGAAATGGCGATGCCACTACTATCATCTTCGCGGCTTGGGGCTTCACCGATGATCATAATATCTGCGTTTGGATTTCCGCCGCCAAAAACGGTTTGGGTTGCAGATCGTTTTAATGCGCTAAGCCCATCAAATTGATTAATGGCCTGTTTTAATTCAACAAGGGTTGTACAATTAGCGGCAGATTTCTGGGCTGCTGTGATGGCTTCTGCTGCGCCAAGGGGGGCGGACGCAGATCGGGCCGCTTGCATCGCGGGTTGCTGGGTTTTTGTAGTCGGCGATGTTGTTTGTTTTGCTGTATCAATGACAGATTGTGCTGCGGCTGCCTTGGCGGCGATTTGTGCTTCGACAACGCTATAACGGTCAATCGCCTCGTCTGACAATGTTTCATCAGCACCCATTTCAATCTGCCAATTTAGGGCAGAAAGGGCGTCGCTGATGGTCATTTCTATGTCGTGCTGATCCATTTCGATAAAGCCTTGCAGGGCATATGATGCCACAAATAATATTGAATTGTTGGAAATATACCAAAGGTGGCGGAAATACACTACAGAATTTCAATGATTTTATGCAGAATATATTTGGAACCTCGGCTTTAATTAGGTAATAGAGGTACAACTGATTTAATAAACACCCAGATGTGTTGAGTTTGAGTGTAGAGAATATTAACAGTAATGTTAATGAATGATTATTCTGGTGATCGTGATTTAGAGCGCCCAGAGGGATAAATATTAAGGAGAGTCGCATGAGCGAAGCTGTAGAACGCGAATCGATGGAATATGATGTGGTTATTGTTGGTGCAGGTCCTGCCGGCCTTTCCACTGCCATTCGTTTGAAACAAATGGAACAAGAACAAGGTAAAGAAATTTCCGTTTGTGTTCTTGAAAAAGGTTCCGAAGTTGGTGCACATATTCTTTCTGGTGCAGTTTTAGAACCACGTACGTTGAACGAACTTATCCCTGACTGGAAAGAAAAGGGCGCACCGTTAGATACAGAAGCAAAAGACGATGAGTTTTTATATCTAAGCGAACATGGTTCAAGCAAACTTCCAACACCACCACAAATGCATAACAAAGGAAATTACATCATTTCCCTTGGCAATTTTTGTCGTTGGTTAGGTGAACAAGCAGAAGCAATGGGCGTGGAAATCTATCCGGGCTTTGCAGCTGCAGAAGTGCTTTTCCATGAAGACGGTTCGATTAAAGGTGTGGCTACTGGTGATATGGGTCTGAATAAGGACGGTACACCGGGACCAATGCATCAAGTTGGTATGGAACTTCATGCGAAACAAACTGTGTTTTCGGAAGGGTGCCGTGGGCATCTTGGAAAACAGTTGATGGAGCATTTTAATCTTCGCCCAGAAGGCCAATTCCAAACTTATGGTATTGGTATAAAAGAGATGTGGGAAATTGACCCTGAGAAATCTCAACCGGGTAAAATTGTTCATACGGCTGGCTGGCCTATGAAGAATGATACCTATGGCGGATCTTTCCTTTATCATTTGGAAGGAAATATGGTTTCTATTGGTTTCGTTGTTGGTTTGGATTATGACAATCCTTACCTATCGCCTTACCAAGAATTCCAACGTTTCAAGCATCATCCAGAAGTGAAGCAGTATCTTGAAGGCGGACGTCGTATTTCTTATGGTGCGCGTGCCTTGAATGAAGGTGGTTTCCAATCTATTCCTGATCTTACATTCCCAGGTGGCCTTATGGTTGGTTGTGAAGCTGGTTTCTTGAATGCGCCAAAAATTAAAGGTACGCATACAGCAATGAAATCAGGTACGGTTGCGGCAGAAGCACTTTATGAGGCATTAACAGGCGACGTAGAGGCACCACGTGAAATCACAACATATCCAGAATTATTGAAAGAATCATGGTTGTGGAGTGAGCTTTATAAAGCACGTAACATTCGTCCTAGCTTCAAATGGGGCTTCTGGGGTGGGGTTATCTATTCTGCCATTGATACATTCTTGTTCCGTGGGCGCGCTCCTTGGACATTGAAACATCATGGCCCAGATCATCTTAGCTTGAAGAAGAAATCAGAATGTAAGCCAATCGATTATCCAAAACCAGATGGCGTGTTAAGTTTTGATCGTTTAACCAACGTTTCATTTGCCGCAACGGCCCATGAAGAAGAACAACCATGTCACCTTCAGTTGAAGGATGTAACAGTTCCAATCAATGTGAATTTAGCTGATTATGATGCACCAGAACAACGTTTCTGCCCTGCTGGTGTATATGAGATCTTAGCAGATGAAGATGGGTCTAACCCACGTCTTCAAATCAATGCGCAAAACTGTGTTCATTGTAAAACCTGTGATATCAAAGATCCAACTCAGAATATTAATTGGGTGACACCGCAAGGTGGTGAAGGTCCAAACTATCCAAATATGTAATTCATATAGATAGATTGAATTTAAAGAGGCTTCGTTTTGAAGCCTCTTTTTTTATTTCAATTTTTTGAAAAGATTGCCCCATAATGATAAGGGGGTAGTTCTACTGATTTTTCAAAAACAAAATCGGCGGGTTCTACTTGGTCTTTCACATCTTGTATGGACATACGCATTTCTGTTTTTGGACCACGTGGCAAATCTAGAACCGTGGTTTTCTCTCTTGGTCGCGGATGCCAATTTATGATGATAAGTCGCCCATCTTGTTTCAATTTCGCATGTGCTTGTTGAGCAAGTTCCGTTTTGTTAGGGACACCATGAAAGGTGTTGGCGATTAAAATGATATCAGCCGTCACTGATAAAAGCTGGTTCATTTGACCAGCATCACCTGCGACCCATTTACAAGCAGGGGAACCATTTTCTTTTAAAGCATTCTGTGCAATGGAGATCATTTCAGGGTCAATATCGACCCCTGTTACCTGTCCGTTAAGTAGTTTTGACATTGGGGCCGTGAACAGCCCATCTCCACAGCATAGATCAATGGCGTGCATGCCTTCTTTAAAACCCAGCTGTTGTAACGTTTCGGCTGGATCAGGCCATAGGGCTTGCCACCAATGCGCGTCCGGCATTGCCGTTGCGGGATAAAATGCATTAGGTCTGGTCATTTGTTCTTCAAGGAATTTAAAATTTAAAAGATAAGTTGTTTCAATTTAGGATGCAGCCTTTGCCCTGATGAAGGAATGATCAACAATTCTCTTCACGCCGGATATGCCTTTTACCGTGTCACGCATCGCCCGTTTTTCTGTACCACTTAAAGAGCGTCCAAATAGATAAACAACACCGTTCACTGAACGCCAACGCCAGTTGGTATGAGATATACGTTCATCGGTAGAAGCTTGTGCCAAGATTTTATTCTCTATCCAAATATCATCCACAACGCCTTCGACTGTTGTGGATGTGGATTTTTTCTGTGCGGCCATCTGAATTTCTTGAATGACCTTTTTGACACCAATTTCGCCCGCGGCAACTTTTTTAATTTGGTTCTTCTTCTGACCCTTATCAACACTGCCGGTTAGTAATATAACTTGCTCATAAACATCGACATTCACTGTTGCTGCTTCTTCTGCGCCAATTTGGTCGGCGATATTGGCAAGGGTTTTAGTTTTGATTTCAATATCCTTGGCAATATCACCTGCGGACCTATCTTCAAATGCCATTTCAGCAGCAGCAATATAGGTGGATAAGCAGCCACCCAGAAGTCCCATGGGCATTATCAATACGATAAGTAGGCTAAAGGTTCTGATGGGTAGGGACATGATCTTCTCCAATATTAATTTATAAGGTTACGAAGCTCACGGCTAACAACCGCAAGCATCGCCAAATCAATTTGTGGTAAATTGCTTAATTCACCTAATAGCTGCTCTACTCTTTCGATCAACTCAGGGCGGCGTCCAGTCCAAGCTTCAATGGCTTCGTCGCCACTTTTGCCGTCCGCTAATACGCGCCCGGTGATATCAGATTGCAGGCCCCAAAGATCATCGATCGTTGCACTTAATGCTAGGCGATACCATTGGCTGTCCGCCGGGATTCTGTTGGCAGCGGAACGTAGCCAATCTAGTCCCAATTTGGTCCCAATTGCCGCATAAGTTTTGCCGACTTGTTGAACAGGCTGATTTGCTTGGCCTGCAAGACGAACAACGTCACAGGCCGATGAAAGAACTTTTAATTGCCCTATTGATTGGGCAAGGCTTGCTGGGACGCCTTCTTTTTCAAAACGTGCAGCACGAATGCGGATATTTTCTAAGGCAATATCCCCCAAGATATCTTTTAGATTATCTTGAAGGGTGGCTACACCAGATTTATATTTTTCAATGTTATGTGCAATATTTAGCGGATGTTCTTCATTGCGTAAGAACCATTCCGTCATCCGATTAAAGGTGCGTCGTGTTTCTTGTAACATTTGCAACTGTATTTCAGAAGAGGCAATATTATCTAATTCTTCAATATCCGCCCATAGGTCCCTTAGGCCAAATACCTCACGGGTTGTGGTGTATGCACGTGCAATGTCAGGGGCGCTCATGCCTGTGCGTAAGTTCATTTCATTTACAAATGCAGGACCTGTTCTATTGATCATAGAATTGGTTACTGCTGTTGCAATGATTTCTCGACGCAAGCGATGGTTGTGGATGTTGTCGAAAAATCTCTCACGAAGTGCGGTAGGGAAGTAACGCACCAAATCTTCAGTTAGAAGTGGATCATCAGGAAGATCCGATTCTAAAAGATTTTGATAGGTAATATTCTTCGCATACGCCAGAATAACTGACAATTCAGGACGACTTAACCCTTTTTGAGAGGCTAGACGTTCTGATATTTCTTCATCATCCGGTAAGAATTCTAGGCTACGAACTAAATCACCAGATCGTTCCATTGACCGGATGGTGCGTTGATGGCTGTCTAAATCCTTCACCGCCATAAGTTCGACCATCGATATGGATTGAGTTTGTTGATAATTATCACGCAAGACAAGGTCGGAAACTTCTTCTGTCATTTCTTCTAGAAGGCTATTGCGTTGTTTCTCCGTCATGTCACCACGGGCGACAACATCTCCAAGTAGGATTTTGATATTCACTTCATGATCTGAACAATCAACCCCAGCTGAATTATCTATGGCATCTGTATTTACACAGCCACCATTCTCTGCAAATTGGATGCGCGCACGATGGGTAACTCCAAGGTTTGCGCCTTCGCCTAGTACTTTACATTTCAGTTCATTCGCATTCACACGAAGCACATCATTTGCGCGGTCCCCTGCATCAGCATCGGTTTCGTCTGAATGTTTGATATATGTGCCGATACCACCAAACCAAAGAAGGTCGACTTCTGCCTTTAAAAGCTCAGAGATTAACTTATTCGGAGGCATTGTTTTACTGTTGGTGCCAATCATAACCTGAATTTCAGGTGTTAGATTTATGGACTTCGCCTTCCGATCAAAGATGCCGCCACCTTTAGAAATAAGATCTGTGTTATATGCATCCCATCCTTTGACATCATCAAAAAGGCGCTGGCGCTCTTTGAATGTTGTGGCGGAATCCGGTGTTGGGTCAATGAAGATATGAAGATGATTAAAGGCGGCTTTAAGGCAGATATGTTCAGACAAGATCATGCCATTGCCAAATACGTCTCCACCCATATCACCAACGCCAATGACAGAAAAATCTGTGGTCTGTGTGTTGTGCCCCATTTCACGGAAGTGACGTTTCACTGATTCCCATGCACCTTTGGCTGTAATGCCCATTTTCTTATGGTCATAGCCTTCAGACCCACCAGAGGCGAATGCATCACCAAGCCAGAAGTTATTATTAACTGAAATTTCATTGGCGAAATCAGAGAATGTTGCCGTTCCTTTGTCTGCAGCAACCACAAGATAAGGATCATCTTGATCTTTGCGTACAACCATTTTCGGTGGAACAACATCATCGCCAGCAAGGTTATCTGTAATATCTAACATGGCTTGAATGAAGGTTTGGTAACAAGTGATGCCTTCTTTCATAAAGCCAGCACGATCACTCATTGGTGGCGCTTTCTTGAGGACAAAGCCACCTTTAGAACCTACAGGTACGATAACAGCGTTTTTAACCTGCTGTGCCTTCACAAGGCCCAATACCTCTGTGCGGAAATCTTCACGTCGATCAGACCAACGCAAACCGCCACGTGCAACCATGCCAAAACGAAGATGGACGGCTTCAAATCGTGGAGAATAAACATAAATTTCTCTTAAGGGCGCTGGTTGTGGAATATCTTCAATGTCTCGCGCTGAAAGTTTAAATGAAACATATGTTTTTAAATTATCATCCGGATCTGTTTGGAAGAAACTGGTACGTAACGTTGCTTCAACAATATTTAAGAAACGTCGTAAAATTCGATCTTCATCTAAATTTTCTACGGAATCTAGTTTTTGATGGATGAGTTTTACAATGTCACCTTCAAATTTTGCTGTTGTTTCTCCTTGCAAGGCAGGGTCAAAACGAATGTGGAATAATTTAGCAATCAATCCTGCTAAATCTCCATTAGCCGCGAGAGTTTCTTCCATATAGGCCTGTGAGAAAGGAATGCGTGCTTGGCGTAAATATTTCGAATAGGCGCGTAAGATAACCACATCTTGCCAACTTAGTCCTGCTGTTAAGACAAGACGGTTAAAGGCATCGTTTTCTACTTCACCTGACCAAATCCGTTTGAAACAATCGTGGAAGGTATCACGAACCGCACTATAGTTAACCGGTTGCTTATTTGCCGTTTCAATGACGAAGTCATGCATGACCACATGAACGTCATTATCGGTAGGATGAATATCATACGGTACTTCTTCAAGGACTTTTAATCCCATATTTTCAAGCATTGGCATGATTTCAGACAGAATAACCGGACCACCATAATTGTAGACTTTGAAACGAAGTTGGTAATCTTCAGCCTCAATGGGGTGATAAAGGTTTACGCCGATTTCTTTGGTCTGTAATTGGTTTTCTACTTGATGAAGGTCATAGACTGCCGTTTGTACCGGCTGGTTGTCTTTGTAGGCGTTGCTGAACCCATTTGCATAGCGTCTAAAGAGCGTGAGGCCACGTTCTTCACCTTCGCTTTCAATAAGGGCCTGACGAAGTTTATCTTCCCATGTGCGTCCTGCTTCTATTGCTCTGGTTTCTACGTCACGTGCATCTATTTTAGGAACAGAGCCCGGTGTCGTGCGAATAATGAAATGGACACGGCATAATGGTTCGTCCGACATGTAGGTGTAATGGGCTGCCACAGAACCTTCATAGCAGCGCGACAAAACATCTCCAATTTTCCCACGTAGGTTTGATGTGAATCTATCCTTAGGCACATAGACCAAGATGGAAACAAAGCGTTGGAACGGATCTTGGCGAACGAACAAGGCGATACGTTGACGTTCTTGTAGGTAAACAATGCTGATGGCTGTTTGGGCCAGCTCTTCTTCACTTATTTGGAAAAGCTCATCTCGTGGATAGCTTTCTAATACATGTAAGACCGCCTTGGTCATGTGCCCACTGGTAGAGGAAAAGCCTAAACGATCAATAACAGTATCGATTTTTTTACGTAACAAGGGAATGTCGCGAGGGGATTGGTTATAGGCTTCAGATGTGAATAAACCCGCGAAGATCTTTTCTCCTATTGCCTTGCCTTTGCTATCAAAAACCTTGATGGCAATCGTATCCATATGGACACGGCGATGCACTGTTGAACGGCGGCTGGCTTTTGTGATGCGAATAAGGCCTTGGGAATCAACTTCATCACGGATAGACGCAGGAAGGGTTCCTAGATTTTGCAGCCCTTCAATTAGGATAGTTTCTGGGTCTCGTAATACACCTAAACCAGAATCTTTAACTGTTTCCATATAGCGATCACCACTGCCATAGCTCATTTCTGTATAACCTAGGAAGGTGAAGTTATCGTCATGAATCCATTGGATATATTCATAGATTTCTTTATATTCGTCTGCATCCACGCCTTTGGGCGGCTTTTTACTGAAGATTGCGATTTGGTCTTTGGCTTTTTGGCGCATGGATGGCCAATCTTCAACAGCCGCGCGCACATCATTAAGGATGGAATGAAGGCCATCTTGGATCTCTTGAAGGGCTTCTTTGGACGATTGTTCGTCCACTTCTAATGTCATGTAGGATTCGTTGCATCCAGACTTGCTGTTTTTATTATTATCAAGTTTGGTTAATTTTCCATTTTCATCACGGGTAGCAGCATAAACAGGGTGGACCACCAAATGAACGGTAAGGTT
>CBFCZA010000070.1:0-10625 GCA_965602285.1 uncultured Curvivirga sp.
TATAGCTTTTTTGCCATAGATCCGGCTCATCTTCACTGGAAAGGCCTTTTGAAAATTGTAACCGTTCATGGGCATGGATTGCAAAAGCCAAAATGCGTAACATCATGCGTTCATCCGTTTCCGAAGGATGACGTGCAATGGTAAGGGAGTGATCCTCATAATAATGGCGGTCCATATCTGCAACAGAGAGATCCGCTTTATAAATAGTGGCTTTTTGTGCCATGGGATATATCTACCTTCTTAATACCATACGGTTTTATTAAACTTTCACGGTTCTATCCTTTATTATGATAGATAGAAAGATAATTATCATAAGCATAGTTATGTTGTTTATTAATATGGGATTTCCCTTGTCGGGCGTTACTTTTTTCCAGTAATATTCAACCCAGAAGAAAGATCTACTCAAAGGTTTTAATATCACATGAATTGTCGTTACTTACCTCTAGGGGACAGTGCCTTCACTGTTGAACTCCCAGAACTAAGCGGGGCAGAAGGCGCGCGCCATATACAAGTGATACGAACCAGAGTTCAAGACGCCATTGATCAAGGTGTTTTAAGTGGCATCATCGATGTTATTTCAGCTGTACGCTCTTTAACCATTTGCATCGATCCTCTGAAGGCTGACATTTCTATCATAGAAACAAACATTAAAAATATTATAAATGGACCAATAGACAAAGCAGCAACAATAGGCCGCCAATGGTCCTTTCCTGCATGTTACCAAGGTGAATATGCACCGGACCTAGAAGAAATAGCGACGCGGGCAGGAATTACCCCTGACGAGGTTATCAAAATTCATAGCGCCCCCATTTATGATGTATTGCTCATTGGGTTCTTACCCGGCTTTCCTTTCATGTCAGAAATCAACTCGATTTTGCAATTCCCACGTCGTAAAGAACCTAGATTAAAAGTACCCGCAGGCAGTGTTGCTATCGCCAATACACAAACGGCAATCTATCCATGGGAAAGCCCCGGTGGCTGGCATTTATTGGCCCGATGCCCTGTGTCCTTATTTGACCCAGCATGGGATCAACCTAGCCTGCTTTCACCCGGTGATCGTGTAAAATTCGATCCCGTGACCATCAACGATTATCATCAAATAGAAGATGATTTAAAAAACAAGAGAATCGATCCGTTGTCATTTCTGACTTTAGGAAATGATGAATGAGCGGCAATTTAAAAATATTAAACTCAGGTTTTCTTGCCTCTATTCAAGATAAAGGACGCCTTGGAATGGGCCGTTTCGGTGTGCCGAGAAGTGGCGCTATTGATCCGGTAACATTACGACTAGGAAATGCACTGGTTGAAAATGATGATTATGAAGCGGCGATTGAATTTCGCTTCCTTGGACCTAAAATTTGTGCTGTGAATGGATCCGTTAGAATAGGGTTAGCCGCACATACCCAAGCCACATTGACCCATGCTGCGACCCAAGAAAACAGCATGATCAAACCTTGGCAATCTGTCACATTAAATGAAGGTGATATTCTGAGCGTTGCGCCCTTAAAAGATAATGCAACAGGCTACCTTACCATTGAAGGGGGCATTGATTTACACCCTACTTTAGGAAGCCTATCCACCTATAGCCGTGCTAAATTGGGTGGGATCAACGGGGATATTCTTCAATCTGGTGATTTAATTCCACTTCGAAAGAATAAACCAAAGATCCGAAACGAAAAAATCATCACGAAGCCAGTAAAAATCCCGCATACCCATCCCTTTAAAGTCATAGCCGGCCCGCAGGATGATTATTTTTCCTCTGATGAAATGATCAAATTTTGTCAGAATAGATTTAACGTAAGTCATGATGTTGATCGAATGGGCATACGTCTAGATGGTTCTTACGTTCAATCGTTACCTGATAAGGGAAACGATCTTATCTCTGATGGGCTGATTCCCGGTGTTATCCAAATTCCAGGAAATGGAAACCCTATAATCTTATGCGTAGACTGTCAGTCTGTTGGTGGCTATCCAAAGATTGCAAAAATCACCAATGCCGATTGGCATATATTAGGGAAATTAATTCCAAATCAGAAAATTACATTCCAATTGGTCGATTTACCAAAAGCAAAAGTAGCCCTTCTGGCATTAGAAAAAAACATAAAAATAAGCATATCATCAATCAAAGATCTTCTTGAAGAAGGTGCCATTAATCTTGACGCATTATATCAATCCAACCTGATTGATGGTATGGTTGATGCAACTTTTGATACCGCCAATAAAGAAAAGCCAAAGGATATTTCATGAGCAAATTAATTAATTTAAATGCAGATATGGGTGAAAGCTTTGGCATGTATACCATTGGTAATGATGCGGCGATGTTAGATATTGTTGGTTCTGCGAATGTTGCTTGTGGTTTTCATGCAGCGGACCCTGTTGTCATGGGTAAAACAGTCCAGCTGGCTATAAATAGAAATGTATCTATTGGCGCCCACCCATCCTTCCCTGACTTACAAGGGTTTGGTCGGCGGAAAATGGATATTCCCTTAGATGAATTAGAATCCATGATTATTTATCAAATTGGTGCATTGCAAGCCACCGCTGCCAGTAAGGGGGCATCAGTCACACATGTAAAACCCCATGGAGCACTTAGCAATATGGCGTCTATTGATATGAGTATGGCAAGAATGATTGCAAACGCAATGAAGTCTATTGACCCGACTTTAATTTTATTAGCGACAGCGGGCTCTTGCCTTTATAAGGCTGGGGTTGAAGCCCAATTACCTACAGCAGGAGAAATCTTCGCAGATCGTACCTATGATGAAGATGGAAACCTTACACCACGAAGCCAAGAGGGGTCAGTAATCCATGATCCGGAACAAAGCGCAGATCAAGTTTTGTCATTTCTTGAAGCAGGTAAAATTCTAACCCCATCAGGCAAAGGCATTGATACCCCTATTCATAGTATCTGTGTACATGGCGATTCTACTGCGGCCCTTAAAATCGCCAACCGCCTAATGGAACGTCTTACTGAAGAAGGCTATACATTGACCTCTCTTCCCCAAATAATGGTAGCATAAATCACGCGACTAAATGTCTATCCCTTGCCTTACTTTCCCAGCTGCTATCCCAAAATGTTTTTTGAAGGCACGGGAAAATGCGGCCTCTGACTTATAGCCAACACGATCTGCAACAATAATGCTAATTGCCCCTTCCGATAATAATGACCATGCTAATTGCATACGCCACCATAGAATATATTTTGCCGGTGTCCAGCCGCTGGCCTTTCTAAATGCCTCAGCAAAAGAAGTGCGAGACATAGAAGAGAGCGACGCCAACTTTTCCAACGTCCAGTCGACCGCAGGGTCATCATGGATTGCTGCCACGGCTTTTTGCAGGCGTGTATCCGCATATAAGGCCAGCATCCCTGTGTTCTGGTCTGTTTCTAGCAAATACTGACGAAGGGCATACATAAATAATAGTTCAGACAAACGATCCAAAATATGCGGAGATGCAACATTAGGCTTAACCGATTCTGCCATGATTAATTTAATCAAGGCTCCACTCCATTCATTATCATCATTATAGCGAATGATAAAAACCCTAGGCAAAGCATCTAGGATATAAAAGCTTCCTTTATGATTAAAAACTGCCTCAGCACATAACATGCCTGTGCCATCTATATGCTCCGCTTTATCTAACGATATAATCTCTTGTATTCCAGCAACATCACCAACAGGTCGCATAGAATGGGGAATTTCCCTTGGAAATATAACCATATCTCCATGATGCAAAATTGTTTGGAACTCTCCAGGAATCTCTAATTCACATTCGCCTTTTGTTACCATATGAAAACACGTGCTGCCTATATGGGTCGCATCCATATGCCAATTCCCACAAGATTGTGCATTGTGAAATACACTTACATTCATTTTAAATAAATGAATGATATCAGATAGCGCTTCCATTTACGTACTCCAAAGCAATTAATATGTACAATACAGCATTCACAGTACTATAAATATTAACTATATAGCTAGTATAAATTTTCCACGGAAAAACTTTACCATCTATCTAGAAAAGTGAATGAATAATGACGAATAGTTTCAAGAACATTTTAAAAGCCAGTGCTTTCACCATTGCCATGGCCATAGCCCTCCCAATTTCTTCCCCAACTACATCATATGCCGCCGGGTTACCTGATCCCGGTTTTGAAATTGTAAATGGTCGAACAGCCCTTGTGGTCACAGACCCTCAAAATGATTTCTTGAGCCCTGAAGGAGTAGCATGGGGTGTTGTCGGCAAGAACGTGATTGCCAATGGTACAATTGATCATATCGATCAACTTTTTGCCGCAGCAAAAGACAATGATATGCCTGTATTTGTTTCACCGCACTATTACTATCCCACAGATCATGGATGGAAATTCGAAGGTGCCCTTGAAACTTTGATGCATAAAATTGGCATGTTTGACCGGAAAGATGCCCTGTCTTTAGAAAATTTTGAAGGATCAGGCGCGGATTGGTTGGAACAATATAAAAAATACATTCAAGATGGAGAGACCATCATAACAAGTCCCCATAAAATTTATGGGCCAGAATCAAATGATCTTGCATTGCAACTTCGTAAACGCGGTATCGAGAAAGTGATTCTTGCAGGCATGTCTGCAAATCTATGTACAGAATCCCATATGCGAGAGCTTGTTGAAGAGGGTTTCGAAGTTATGGTTGTTACTGATGCAACTGCTGCGGCACAACTGCCAGGACTTGATGGTTATCAAGCAGCCTTAACAAACTTCCGCATGATTGCCAGCCACATTGGAGATACAAAATCCATCCTAGCTGACATAAATGCAAGTGGTACAAACTAACCTCCCCCTAGAAACAATTTGTACCATAAAGAAAAGGGGGTGTAGCATCTGCTACACCCCCTTATTCTTAATAAATTATATTCTTTGGAAAATTATCCATAAACCATTTCTGGTAAGTAGGTAACGATTCCAGGGAATAAAATACAAGCCATCAAACCAACAACCTGCAATGCAAGGAAGACAAGTGAAGATTTGAAGATTGTCGCCATGCTGATATTTTTAGGTGCAACACCCTTAATATAGAATAAAGCATAGCCAAACGGCGGACTTAAGAACGACATTTGCATATTAATCAAATATAGAACACCGAACCATAATGCTACTTTATCACCAGGAACAGGAGGCAATCCAAATAGTCCATCAAATGTTAGGCTTTTGATAATTGGTACGAAAATTGGAACAGCAAGTAATAAAATACCAACCCAATCAAGGAACATACCTAAGATCACCAACAAGAACATCATTACAAACAATACGCCATATGCAGATAGACCAGAGCCTAAAATCACATCACTAATGAATGTTTGACCACCTTGTAGGATATAGAAACCAACAAAGATTGACGCACCAAAGATAATCCACAATACCATTGCAGCAGCTTTAACAGTTGTCACAGAAGCTTCACGCAAAGTAACAAGGTCAAAACGTCTATGCATCATGGCAACGATAATCGCACCAAATGACCCGATACCAGCCGCTTCCACAGGTGTTGCGATACCAGCAAAAAGAAGACCTAACACAATAACGATCAAAGAAAGAGGCGCTATCAATTTAGCTAAAGCACGAAGCTTCTCTTTCATGCTAAGACGTTCAGCAACAGGAATAGCAGGGCCCATTTTTGGATTTAATTTTGCACGTAAAAGCACATAACCCATGTATAAACCAGAAAGAAGCAAACCAGGCACAAGTGAACCAAGATATAATTCACCAACTGATTGCTGTGCTACTACCGCGTATAGAATAGCCAAGATGGAAGGAGGGATAAGAATACCCAAAGTACCACCAGCCATAATAGAACCTAAGGCAATCTCAGGATCATAATGACGTTTCAACATCGCCGGTAATGCAATGATGCCCATTGTAACAACAGCAGCACCAATAACACCAACCATCGCCGCCAAAATCGTAGATGCAAGAATTGTTGCCGCAGCAAGACCACCATTTAGGCCGCCCATCCACTTATAAACAACATCGAACATTTCTTCAATCAAGCCAGCGCGTTCCAACATAGACGCCATAAAGATAAACAACGGAATCGCTGCTAAATCAGAGTTGGTCATCATTGGGAAAATACGTGTTGGAATAATGTTCAACATAATTTGGTCACCGACCAAATAAATGAACACAACCCCAAGGCCACCCGTTACGAATGCAAGAGGAAGACCCATCATAAGCAAGACAAAGAGAGCCCCAAACATAATATATGTTAACTGCTCAATATCTGTATCTTCCAACAAGCCCGCAGAGCGGAACAAGAAAGATGCATCTTCATATGGATCATAGAAAATTATATTAATGATCTCTACACCCACTACAAAAAATGCAGCAATCGTAGCGATGATCATGAATAAAGTACCGTATTTACCAATCGGGTTAGATGGTCCCGACGTTGGCATCGTATTATTTTGTGTATCAGACATAATTATTTACTAACCCCCATCATGCGGAAGGTCATAATATCCTTTGTAACTTTAGAGATTGTCGCAAAGAAGAGAAGAACACTACCAAGCAACATTGCGCCTTTAACTGGCCAATATTGAACACCCCATGTTTCCACAGTTGTTTCATTCATAGAATAAGATTGTTCAAAGAAAGTCAGTGACGTTCCCGCCAATGCAATTACGAAAACAAAAGCAAACACAGAGGTAAAGATATCCATGCCTACGCGACCACGTGGTGGTAATTTCACATAAAGAACATCAACACGTACATGGCCTTCGTCTTTCAACGTAAATGCGCCAGAAAGAAGATACTGCATACCAAAAAGAAGGAAACAAGCTTCATGCACCCAGATGGTTGGCATATTGAACAAATAGCGCATTATCACTTCATAAAAATAAGCAACAACTGCATTCACGGTCCAAAACGCTACCAGATAACCTGAAGCGACACTTATTTTATCTAAAATAGCAGTGAAAGCATTCCCTTCTGATTTAGGGAATTCATCACCCTCATCTGATGGTAATGCTGTTGAATCATGCATATCACCGATGGGTGCTTTTCGTTTTTCTTGAATATTCGCAAAAATAATCAAAATGATAGGCATAACAATCAGCCAAGCCCAATAAAACCAATGCGGTAATACAAAACCAAAATCTGGTCCATCCGTCATCATAACCTCCGTATGGTAATTCTTAAAAATTTTATAAATTAAAGAATAATAATATAGGTAAACAAATTTAAAAAAGTATCTAAAAATGTTCGACTACCATTATCCATGGTAGCCGAACACATTAGCAGTAGAATTAAGGTTAGTCTCTAATTAGAGGCTTTGACCTTTAATATCGGAGTCATCAATGTAACCCATGATACCATTCTTCATGTAATCAAGTTGCATTTTGAACACTGCAGATGCATCAGCGTCTTTACGTGCCCAGTTGTACCAAATCGGCACAGCAGCTTGACGGAATTTAACAACATCGTCTTGGCTCATACGAGAGATGGTGCTTCCGCTATCAGTGAATTTTTTCAATGCATCAACGTTACGTTTTTGGATCGCAACATAGTGATCAACAGAATATGTTTTCACTTGATCTTCAACGAACTGTTGCATTGCAGGTGTCAATTTGTCCCAAGCGCGTTTATTGACAGTTAAATCCATCAAATCAACTGGTTGGTACATAGACATTGTTCCTGGAGGGCCAAAGAGGATGTGCTTAGTAACTTGACCGAAGCCTAGTTCCCAGTTCACAGCTGGTCCTACATAATCGGCAGCATCAATTGTGCCTTTTTCCAAAGCTGGGAAGATATCAGAACCAGGAATACTAACAGTACTAGCACCGAAAGATTGGAATACTTCTGAAACCATACCACCTGGTACGCGTAACTTAAGACCGTTAAATGCTTCTAGGCTATCAACTGGAACTTTAGAATGGATGATGTTTGCATCATGTTGGATTGGACCAACATAAACCATGTCGAATTTAGCATAGATTTCACGCGCTTTTTCCAACATACCTAAACCGTAGAACATTGTGTCCCACTGTGCAGGCTGATCAGGACCAGCAGGGTAAGAAGACAAGAATACAGATGCAGGAATTTTACCCGCCCAGTATAATGTCCATGGGTTCATACCTTGAAGAACACCATTACGTACAGCATCAAACAAAGCGTTGTTATCAGCAGCTACTGATTTAGCTGGGAAAGCTTTGATGGACAATTCGCCACCAGAACGTTCTTTAAAGCTTTTACACCAAGCTTCGAAAAGTGTGTAACCAGAAGTACCAGCATCCCATGTGGATTGTACTTTCCATTTATTACCCGCAGCAACAGCTGGGTTACTGATAAATGGCGTTGCAAACGCAGCAGCCCCACCAGCAACAGCAGCAGAAGTACCTGCAAGCTTCATAAAGGAACGGCGTTTAGTATCAACATCGACACTAGTAGTCGCTTCAGCTTTATTATCAAGCTTTTCGCTCATAGTTAATCTCCCTATTGGATTCAAATTAGATGCCAATACCCTAGCTAATTTTCTCGATGATCAACTTATTGGCATCTGTAACAAGAAGGACAATAATATAAAAATAATTAGAATACTAGTTTTAAGTTCACTTTTCTGAAAAAAAAATGTAATTAATTAAAAAAAGCTGCTATGGAATATGCAATGTTCCATCAAAATAATTAGCGTAAAGATAATAATAATACGTTCTACTTTCAGGGGATACTAAAAGAAATACGATGGATAAAAGTAAAACAAACCTCTCACAAAAAGCACTAGAAGCCATTCAAAATGCTATCATTTATGGGCGCCTTGATTTTGGTGAACCCCTATCTGAAGTTGCCGTAGCAGCTTCTCTTGGGATGAGCAAAGCACCTGTACGTTCGGCCCTTTCTTCATTAAAGCAAATAGGCTTAGTAGAAGTGATTCCAAAATCGGGATGGTATGTCATAAATCCCCGCCCTGATGATGTAGCGCAGCTTTTAGACTTAAGAACCATCTTAGAAATTCAATCTTTGCGCCTTGCCCTACCCATAAACAAGGAGGCATTATTAAAAGATTTGAGTCTGATATCCGATCAGATGCAAGATGCTTTTGATCAGCATGATTGGGCGCTTTGCCACCTTAAAGATGCGGAATATCACTATACTTTTGTTAAGCATTCAAATAACAAATATTTAAAAAAATCATATGATAATATTGCACCGCTAATGACCGCAGTCCTTTTCCGTTTCATTCGCACCCAAGCAGAACAAAACAAATCTTACGGGGATCATAAGATCATCTTGGATCTGATCAGTAATAATAAAATGAGCATCGTCGAAAGCACTTTAACCAAACATATTGAACGTACAAAAGAGACGTACAAACAACAAACTTGGTCACAAGGGCGTGCCACACGGAAAGAATATAGCTTTAGAAATTATGCGGCTGTTTTTAAGACTTAATTTATAAAACTGGAATTCCAATAATTAGAGATATGCTGCGGCGTTACATCGAGAAACATTACAAAACCCTCATGAGCCGCAGCCCATCATAGATGGCGGCATGGGTATTTCGTGCAGAAACCGCATCGCCTATTCTAAACAGGTCATATTTTCCATTTGGATTTACACTGATATTTTGATCATGCCCCTTTAAATACGCATCATGATCAAGTTCTCCCCGATTCTTTGACCCTGCCTTTAAGTCAAAATACAAACCATCCAAAGGCAACGTTCCGTGATTTACCACGACTTGGTCAAAGTTTTTTCCCTTGCGCAAATCACTATAGTCACTTCCATAGATCGCACGTAAGTGATTCCCATCACGAATCACTTCCATTAATCGATATGTCACAGTGAACAAAACATCCTTATCTTGAAGACTTTGCATATAGGGGGCTAAATTCATCCCCATCACTTCTGGTGCAAAAGAACGATCCGGCGTCATAATTTCCACATGCGACCCTGAATTTGCAATGATTTCTGCCGCCTGAAGTGCCGTATGATCCCCTGCATCATCATATAACAATACAGACTTAGCAGGCTTAACATCACCAGATAAAATATCCCATGCGGATATAACTAAATTATTCCCAACAGATAAAACGTCTGTATTTGGCAACCCACCTGTGGCGATTACAACCGCATCGGGATCAAACGCCAGCACATCCTCTACTTCTGCCCAAACATTAAAATGAAATGCCACATCACGCGTAGCACATTGTGCCATCCGCCAATCAATAATATTCATCATCTCTCGACGGCGTTCACTTAGGGCCGTTAAGGCGATTTGCCCACCTGGATTCGCTGCGGCTTCCAAAACAACAACATCATGTCCACGCTCCGCTGCGACACGGGCGGCCTCTAATCCTCCCGGGCCAGCCCCTATAATAACCACCTTCTTTTTAATTTTAGCTGGTTCTATTTTATGTGGGATGAAAAGCTCTCTTCCAGTAGAGGGATTATGAATACATAATGCCTCTCCGCCTTGATAAATTCGATCAAGGCAATAGGTAGCGCCCACACACGGCCTGATATCCTCTTCCCGATTCTCCATAATTTTTTGCACAATATGTGGATCAGCAATATGTGCCCGTGTCATTCCCACCATATCCAATTTACCCGTTGCAACAGCATGGCGCGCGGTTGCTACATCCGGAATTTTGGAAGCATG
>CBFCZA010000071.1:0-10618 GCA_965602285.1 uncultured Curvivirga sp.
AAGTCATTCAATTGTTTCAATGTATCAGGTGCATGACCGATCACAATTTCTACAGGAGCGGTATTTCCAGCAGCTATCAAACCTTTTAAATAGAAAATTGATAGGTTTTCAGGATCTGTAAAACCAACCGAAATCAATATACTCTCCGCCGAAGCAACATGATACTTTTGCGAAGAAAAACCTTGTCTTAATAAGATATAAGCAGGGCCAAGTAATGTTTCGCAATCATCATCTAATAGCCCTACATAATCAGCTTCTTTTCGATCCAAATTACTATCGATCAAGACATCACACTGCTGTTCGTGAACAGGGTTATCAGAAATAACAATGACATATTTCGCAAGGGCTTTAAGTGAATTTTCATATGTAGCATTGCTTTCATGGCGATCAATGATCACAGCCGAAAACTCATCTTCATTAAATTTCTTAAAGATAGACTCGGTCGCCTGCCAATCATCATTTTCAAGATATAGCACCGAAGTGAAAGCTTGGTCTAAATCTGGAAATAAAGCCGCTGTATCTTTTAATGTTACAAGATGAACCTCTACACCCTTGCGTTTTAATCCTTCAGCCAAAGCCATAGAACGAACGAGATGCCCCCCTCCTATAGAAGGACTTGCATCACATCGAAACAAAAAGGATGCGCTCATGTTTAGGCCTCTTTTAAAATATCAAGAAGGGTGGAAGCCACATAGCCAGCCTCCGTTTCACTCAAGCTACTAAAAAGGGGCAGTGATAGAATATTTTCATAATATTGGGCAGCACCATCATAAGAAAAACCATCTGTTCGTACTTGCCAATAGGGATGCCATGAAACAGGCATATAATGTACTTGTGTTCCGATATTTTTACGTTTTAATTTTGCCATCAAAGCCTCTCTACTCATCCCTAATTTATGAAAATCAAGCAATAAAGGATAAAGGTGCCAACATGGTTCTTGGTCAGGTATACGATCAATTGAATTTAGTATCGCTGCCTCCCCCCCAAAAGCATCATCATAAAGTTTCACTAACTTAGCACGCTTTGCTTTATAATCCTGCAACTTGGTCAATTGGCTTTTCGCGAGGGCGCAATTGATATCAGACGCACGATAATTATTCCCTAACATCCGCATTTCACGATGCCACATAGGGGCTGCAGACACCGCATCAGGGGGCAGATTCACAAATAGTTTTTCATCCTGCACACAACCATGATTACGAAAAGATTTCATAAAATCAGCGTAAGTTTCTGAATTGGTACAGATCGCACCGCCCTCACCCATGGCAATATTTTTGACGGGATGAAAAGAAAAACAACATAAATCTGAATGGGCGCAGGAACCAATCTGATATTCGACCCCTTCATGAGAATAGCTGCTTCCTAGTGCATGGGCAGCATCTTCAATGATTTTTAAGCCATATGCATCTGCAATAGATTTTATGGCTACAATATCCACAACCTGACCATTCATGTGGACAACCATAATAGCCTTTAACTTTGATAGATCCGAACGCGAAATTGCTTTTTTTAAATCAGCAGGTTCCATCAATCCAGTTTTAGGGTTCACATCAGAGAAAATAACCTCTCCACCAACCATAGCAACCGCATTAGCAGTGGCACAAAAAGTCATAGCAGGCACTATAATTTGATCATCTGGACTTATAGAAAGTGACGCACAAGCAAGGTGAAGGGCGGCCGTTCCACTAGAACAAGAAGTAACATAATCAACAGATACTTGATGAGAGAGTGCTTCTTCAAACTGTCCAACTACAGGACCCGTCGTTAGGAAGTCACTTTGCAACACAGATACGACTGCGGCGATATCTTCTTCATCTACAGAAGGTTTTCCATAGGGAATGAAACTATCGACCATCTCGTTAGGCAAAGTTAAACTCCCGCATCATCTCAGAAAGTCTTTGCTCTCGCAGCCAGTCATCATTCACATTACTTGCATAATGAAAATCATCAGGAACATGACAATACCCATCTTCAACAAAGCTTTTACGGGCAAAATATGGGTCCTGCGGCTCCATCACATAACGATCGCCAAAATCCAAAGTATTTCGGGCATCTTCAACAGTAATCATCGCCTCATGTAATTTTTCACCCGCACGAATACCCACATTATTTTGGGTTAAATCTGGAGCAATGGAGGATGCTAAATCCGTCACTTTAAAACTAGGAATTTTAGGAACGAAAATCTCTGCGCCGCGCATGATTAATAAATTTGAAAGCACAAAATCTACAGCCTGCGGTAAAGTAATCATAAATCGTGTCATTCGATCATCTGTAATGGGTAATTCTTTTTTCCCATTCTCACGAAGCGACTTAAAGAAAGGCGCAACGCTTCCACGAGACCCCAATACATTACCATAGCGAACAACAGAAAATCTGGTCGCTCGGCTGCCACTTAAATTATTTGCTGCCACCACTAATTTATCCGCAGCAAGTTTTGTCGCCCCATAAAGGTTTACGGGACTACATGCCTTATCAGTCGAAAGTGCCATCACCTTTTGAACATTATTTTTAAGGCTAGCATTCATCACATTTTCAGTACCAAGAATATTGGTGCGCACACATTCAAACGGATTATATTCCGCAGTAGGCACTTGCTTTAATGCGGCGGCATGAATGACAAAATCCACATCCAACAAAGCCGTCTCAAGGCGACTTAAATCCCGCACATCCCCAATAAAGAAGCGTAAATTGGGATTCCCACAAAAGGCATCGTCCATCTGCATATCATATTGCTTCATCTCATCTCGGGAAAAAATGATTAAGCGTTTCGGCTTTGCTATTTCAAGAACGCGTGTTGCAAAGGCCTTTCCAAAGGACCCTGTCCCGCCTGTAATTAAAATGGTTTTATCCTTTAATAAGGATGTCACCTGTTTCAATTCAGCTGCATCTAAACCTGTGAAAGATTTAGGTTCCTCTGTTGATGTTTTATTTTGCCCAACCATTTGTCAGTCGCTCGCTTTTCAAAAATGAATTTACAGAGAATACCCTATTGTAGATTTACGTCCAGTTTCCCGTCGCCAATTTAATGTGCGCCCTAAACCTTCACGCAATGTAACTTTTGGCGCCCATCCAGTGATAGATTTAAACTGATT
The DNA here is from genome assembly GCA_965602285.1 of uncultured Curvivirga sp. Taxonomy (GTDB): domain Bacteria; phylum Pseudomonadota; class Alphaproteobacteria; order UBA8366; family Aestuariispiraceae; genus Curvivirga. The sequence continues at coordinate 3,093 of CBFCZA010000071.1, forward strand.
GGAATCGCATTCTAAATGCATTACTTCTGAAGCATCGGGGCGGAAACGTGCATCTGATTGTTTCACTGGTTTGTTTGTGCCAGATATTTCTTGCAATAGATTCACAAGATCCCCAATAGAAACCGCCTTGCCGTTGCCTGCATTATAGGGTTCTGCCAATTTTATTTTTCCAGAACAACCAGCAGCAATGAATGCATCAGCGGTATCTTCCACATATGTAAAGTCACGACGTGGTTCCAAATTACCCAACTCAATATGATCAAGATCTTCGTCCAATATTTGACGAATGATTGATGAAATCACAGCACGTTCACTTTGTCGCGGGCCAAAACAATTAAACGGGCGTAAAATCACTGTTTCTAGGCCAAAGCTTTTATAATAAGAAGCCGCCATCATATCGGCCGCAATCTTACTAGCCGCATAGGGTGATTGCGCCTGTAAGGGGTGCGATTCAGACATTGGTGTCGTTATAGCCGTGCCGTAAACTTCGCTGGTCGATGTTACAATCACGCGAGAGACATCTGCATCTCGGCTGGCTTCTAAAATATTTGTAGTACCCTTAACATTCACATCCACATAAGATTGGGGGGCGTGGTAACTATAGGGAATCGCAATAAGGGCGGCTAAATGGAATACATAATCTTGTCCTTTGATGGTTCGGCGCATTTGCCCTTCATCACGAACATCCCCTTTGATGATCTCCACCGCATCGTGATGCGGTTTAGAAAGGTGATCTAACCATCCATGCTGATCAAAGGCATTATATTGGGCCAAGGCGCATACATTAGCACCTGCCTCTATCAATTTTTCAGTCAGGTGCGATCCAATAAAACCATCAGCTCCTGTTACGAAAACTTTTTTACCCGATAGCTTTGTCATATCTGTTTTAAGATCAATCATTCCGGCTTTCTGCCCTTTTAAAAATTAGTTTCGCCATTTTGCAAAGCGATATAAGCTCTATTATGTTGATTTTTCGTAATTTTCAAAGATAAACTCGCAGATCAAAACAGAATAATAGGCTTTATGATGCAAAATGGGTTAATTTACGTATGTGGTGCTAACGGACTAATCGGTCAGGCCGTGGTAAATGTTTTGCAAAAATCAGGCCATCCTGTCCTTGCATTGGATATCGCACCATCTTCCCCTCATGAACTAGCGGAAAACGTTTCCTACCATAGCTTTGACATATCTGCCCTGAACGATCTTGAGACGCAATATGGGGCCATGGAAGCCATGTTTGGATATGCAACAGGATGGGTGAATTGTGCCTATCCACGTTCTGCAGGCTTTTCTGCCACAGGGTCAGGTAAAGATGACCCTAAAGTTTGGGCAGAAGATTGCCAATCCCACCTTGCAGGAAGCTGCCTTTCTGCGGACATAGCCGCACGTGCAATGGCACAACATGGTGGCGGGTCCATTGTCGCCCTCTCTTCGATTTATGGCATGGTTGGCCCTGATTACAGTCTTTATGAAGGCACAGATATTCCACCGCCCCCCCCTGTTTATGCGGCAATCAAAGGCGGGATCATATCCCATGCGAAATTATTAGCTGCAAAATATGCACCTGATAATGTAAGGGTGAATGTGGTTAGTCCGGGCGGAGTTGAAAATAACCACCCTGAGGTCTTCAAAGAAAATTACGCGAAACGCGTTCCTATGGGTCGTATGGGTAAGGCTGAAGAAATAGCAGGCCCTATTGCCTTCTTACTCTCAGACGCGGCAAGTTATGTCACAGGATCTGTATTACCTATCGATGGCGGCTGGACTGCGGTTTAAGGCTTCTATTCAAAGGTGGAGTTTAGACCTTTCCGTCACGAAGGTCCTTTTTAGCCCCACTAAGATCTTCTGGGCGGCCAACATCACGCCAATAATCATGAAAGGGATATATCCCAACCTTAAGGCCGTTTTGTTTTGCTTTTTGCAACAAGTCCGGCATGTCTATGGCCTGACCATCTTCACATAAATCAATGACAGAAGGTGACAGCATATAAACACCCGCCGCAACCATATGCATCAAGGTCGGCTTTTCCGTAATGGTTTCAAATCCACCTTCATCATCGGTTTCAATCACCCCAAAAGGTACGGTCACTTCATGGATGGTCACCGCCAATGTGGCATCATATCCAAAATCTTGATGATAATTAGCAAAGGCCCCAAAATTTAAACTGGAAAGAATATCACCATTGGTCATCAATAAAGGTTCTGTGACCTTTCCTTTTAACAAGGATAAACAACCTGCTGTTCCCAACATATCTTTTTCTCTTAACAAGGATACATCCGTAATAGAACGCTTATCCGCCGCGAGAAAAGTATCAAATTGATCCGCAAGGTAATGAATAGAAACATAGGTTTTTGATACGTTGCTTTCATCCATCTTATCTAACAAACGAGTTAAAAGCGGTTTACCCGCCACAGGAAGAAGTGGTTTTGGTGTATTTAACGTATGGGGATGAAGTCGTTTTCCAAATCCACCTGCCATGATTAACGCATTATGAATTCTGTTGGTATTTCTAGAAAAAATATGAATGCGTTTCAAAACGCCCTTGTTATCGACTTCAGGCACAAAACCTAAATCTTCTAATCGATCACGCGGAACAGTTTTGCCTTCTAAAATGGTATAAGGATCCCCATGCATACAATTACGAAGTGGTGATTCTAAATCGTTCCCATTTAGAAGCCCACGGCGAATATCACCATCGGTCACAGAGGCTAAAAGCTTCCCTTCGTCGTCCACCACCAAAATAAAAAGATGGGGTGGCTGCTTGTTCAACACTGATAACGCAGAACGAAGGCTGTCGTCCGGTGTTAAACAATAGGGAGAGATATTTTCAATCTTATGCAAATCTCTTACTCATCTTTTCAAACTCAAAAAAATTAGGCAAAAATTACCGCCAAAACAGTATTAACATTGCCAACTCTCCATACCTTGCAAAATTCTGTCCAACTCGCGCTTTTTTAAATGACTAGAACTAGGAAGAGACACGATACGTGGTGCAATTTCATTCGCCACGTCATCTAAATAGGCTGAATAAAGTTGGTAGGGCAGTTGTGAATGAAGGGGTTTCCAAAACCCCCGTGTCATGATTTTTAAATCATCCATATGGGTGATAAAACTCTCTGCCAATGATTTTGAATCAAACATCAGACTGGTCAACCAACCATTGGATGTGACATCAGCCCCGATAGGCTGTAATTGGCCCCCATCCATTTTATGAGCCATCTCTTGATAAAGGATAAATGTTTTTTGCCTATTGCTTAGCATCTCTGGAAGGCGTGATAATTGCGCACGCCCTAACGATGCATTTAAATTCGGCATTCGAAAATTAAATCCCGCCGCATCATGACTATAATCCACAGACCCACGGGCCTGTGCGGAAAGATGTCGGGCATGATCAGCAATTTCTTGATCATCGGTAAGTAACATACCGCCACCGCCCGTGGTTAACACCTTATTTCCATTAAAACTTAATGTGGAAACCTTACCAAAAGAACCACCCATGCCCGCATCACTGACAGTGCCAAGTGCGCCTGCGGCATCTTCTAACAACACACAACCATGATGGTCTGCTAGTTGCTGTAGGGCCTGATATTCAGGGAAATTATTCAAAACATCCACAGCAAGGATGGCCTTGATTTCAGGATCTGCATTCAAGGCCTGTTCAACCAAATTCACATCCATAACCCAATTCAGTCGTGTGATATCCACAAATACAGGTTCTGCCCCTGCATGAATGATGGCGTTTGCCGTTGCTGCAAAACAATAGGTTGGCATGATGACTTTGCATCCAGCCCCTATGCCCAATGTAGTTAACATCAATTGTAAGGCGGCGGTTCCTGTTCCTGTGGCCACTCCAAATTTTCGTTGGCAAAAACTAGCAATTTCATTCTCAAAAGCAGTGATGTCCGGCCCTGCCGAAGAAACCCATGTGGATTTCACACAACCTGCCACCGCTTGCTCTTCAACTTTAGTTAAATCTGGTACTGAAAGAGGTATCATTTTCATCGGTATTTCCAACTGAACATTTATAGATCTAAGGCTATCATAGATTCTCTGTTTTTTGCCAATAAGATAAAACTTACATTCTCGGCCTCAAATTAGCCCTATTTCAGCCCATTTCTAGCCTTCCTTTTCATGTACTCCTGTTAATAGACCTTAAAATTCTATGCCTTCAGGAGCAAAACAATGAAACTAACCAAAAATGCGATCTTCCATCCTGCTATTGTTCTGGCAAGCCTTCTTACATTGAATGCCTGCCTATATACAGATGTTGTGAATGTTGAAACCATAAGAGAAACCGTCATCAGCCAAAATAATTCTTCCCCTTTTCAAAAATCCCTAGCAGAAGAATATAAACAGCTCGCCCTTTATGAAGCCGATGAAATGTATGATTGGACGGATGCGGGGGTATTTGCAAAGAAAAGTTTGATCGCGAACGGTGGGGCAAAACCATTACCTGAGCGACCAAAAAATTGGAATTTAGATTTTGGTGAAAATCGATTAAAAAGTGCGAGAACCCGATTAACCGCCCTTATGGCACGTGGTGCTGCAGACAAAAAACCAATCCTAGCAGCCAAGGCGCAAGCCAACTTTGATTGTTGGGTCGAACAAATGGAAGAAGGTTGGCAAATGGATCATATAGAACTTTGTCATAATCGCTATCAACAAGCGGTTTTAACATTAGAAAAACAACTTTCGACCCCTGAAACTATTTCCTTCGCCGTGAATGAAAGTCGATTAGACAAAGTTAAAAAATCTTCCATTTTATCCATTGCAGAAGAAGCAAAAAGACAAGATGCCCCCTTAGCATCTATCGTCGGATATGCAGACAGTAGTGGTTCAAAAGCATATAATATGAGCCTATCACTTTCACGAGCAGATGAAGTTGCCTCTGTCTTAATCAATGCGGGATACCCAATGGATCGTATTGCGGTTTCTGCTTATGGCGAAGATCGCTTACTCATGCCCACAGCGGATGGCATTTCACATCCCCAAAACCGACGAGTAGAAATATTATTTTACCCCCCTCAATCCTTTTAACCCATAGGGTGTTACTCCTAGAATGCCGGTGGCATTACACCTATGTGTCCGGCACTCTATATTTAATTTAGGCTTCACTAGCCAAAAGACTGTTTTCGCGTATACTATTACAAAGAACAAAAGAGAGTTAACAGTCCGATGTATGAACAAATCACACATGACATTAAAGTTTCCGTGAAACCTGTCTATCTTGATGATCAATCATCACCAGAGGATGGTCATTTTGTATGGGCTTATAGTGTCAAAATCGAAAATAGCAGCCAACAACAAGTTCAGCTTATCAATCGCCATTGGAAGATCACCGATGCACAAGGAAGATCGCAAGAGGTACGCGGCCCCGGCGTGGTTGGGGAACAACCCATATTAAAACCTGGTGATAGTTTTGAATATACCAGCGGTACGCCATTGCCAACAGCATCAGGCTTTATGCATGGGGCCTATGAAATGGAAACCACCAATGGAGAGCATTTTGAAATTCAAATCCCTGCCTTCTCCCTCGACAGTCCACATGAAGCAAGACGGGTTCATTAAGCCCACTTCTTTGGCTTTTAATTTCATGACGTGAATAGAAAAAATAACTACGCAGATATACCAACCTGTAAAAAAGCTTCGAATTCACTTGAAAAGCCCTAATTCCACAGGTATATGCGCCTAAACTAGTGTAATATTATCTAGTCAAAATGGATATAAGGATGAAGAGATCATGTCAGTCTCTAGCAATACAAATGCAATTCGTAATGCCTATAAAGAAATTACACGCGAACAAGCAGAAGCTGCTGTACGTGTTTTATTACGCTGGGCTGGAGATGATCCTGATCGTGAAGGCCTTCTTGATACGCCTGACCGTGTCGTGCGTGCCTTTGAAGAATATTTCGTTGGATATTCTGAAGATCCAGAAAAAGTCTTAGGGCGTACTTTCGAAGAAACCGATGGTTATGATGAAATGGTATTGTTAAAAGACATTACTTTTGAATCCCATTGTGAACATCATTTGGCACCCATTATTGGTCGAGTGCATGTGGGTTATATTCCTGAAAGCCGTGTGGTTGGCATTTCTAAATTAGCGCGTGTTGTTGATATTTTTGCAAAACGCTTACAAATTCAAGAAAAAATGACAGCCCAAATCACCAACACAATCACCAAGGTTCTAGAACCAAAAGGTGTTGCAGTTGTCGTGCAAGCACAGCACCAGTGCATGACATGTCGTGGCATTCATAAACAAGGCGTAGATATGGTAACCAGTAGCATGACAGGCCTATTTCGCACAGATCCAAGAACCCGTGCTGAATTCTTAAACCTTGCAGGTGTTAATCGTAGTAGCGGTCCAAGTTTCAAGATCGACTGATTTGATTTTACATGCTAAAAGATGGGCCGACCTTTGTTTTCAAAGGTCGGTTTTATTTTAAGGACATCGATTATTGCTTGATTTTAGACCAATTATTTTTGTTGTAGGCGTCCTATTAAGTATGGTTGCCGTCGCTATGATTGTACCGTCCTTGATAGATTTGTCCGTGGGCAACCCTGATTGGCAATCTTTTCTGCTTTCTAGTGGTTTTACACTTTTTGTTTCAGGCATGATGATCTTAACCACACGCACGGAAGCAAGTGCGCTGAACATGCGACAAGCATTTGTGATGACAACCTTAGTATGGATTTGTCTTCCTGCCTTTGCCGCACTTATACAGATGCCTTCTTTGAAGCCATGTCAGGTTTAACCACCACAGGTTCCACTGTGATGTCATCCCTTGAAACTGCACCGCCGGGCATTTTAATGTGGCGTTCTATCCTTCAATGGATGGGTGGCGTTGGTATTGTGGTGATGGCCATCTCGATTTTACCTATGTTACAAGTCGGTGGTATGCAGCTTTTCCGCATGGAATTCTCTGATCGTATTGAAAAGGCACTTCCCCGTGCGGCCCAATTAGGCGCATGGATCTTTGGCATTTACATTGCCCTTAGTACCACCTGCGCCTATCTATATTGGTTGGCTGGTATGGGGTGGTTTGACGCCTTTAACCATGCAATGACAACTGTTGCAACGGGTGGTTTCTCTACCTATGACGATTCTTTCGCTGCCTTTGACAGTGCCATGATTGACGCTATTGCAACAAGCTTTATGATTTTAGGGTCCCTTCCCTTTTTACTTTATTTGCAATTGATACGAAATGACTGGCAGCCATTCTTTGTCGACACCCAAGTTAGATGGTTTTTCGGAATTTTGGGAACCGCAGTAGGTCTCATGACGGGCTATATGATGATGCATCATGGCCATGGTTTTGGTGAAGCCTTCCGTTACACCTCTTTCAATGTTGTCAGCATCATGACAGGTACTGGCTTTGCCTCTACAGATTATAGTCAATGGGGCAGCTTCGCGATGCCTTTATTCTTTATTATCATGTTCATTGGTGGCTGTGCAGGTTCAACAACTTGCGGCATTAAAATATTCCGTATTCAAGTTTTATTTGAAACCGCACGTATGCAGATGCGT
>CBFCZA010000072.1:0-10529 GCA_965602285.1 uncultured Curvivirga sp.
AACCTTGCCGTTATAAGTTGTTTCAGCGAACTGAACATCCTTTGGAATATCAATAACAACAGGACCCGGACGGCCATGTGTTGCGATATAAAAAGCCTCATGCAAAGTTGGCGCAAGTTTCTCTACGCGCTTAACAAGGTAATTATGCTTAGTACAAGGGCGGGTGATACCTGTTGTATCACATTCTTGGAAAGCATCATTACCGATAAGCTGCGTAGGCACCTGACCTGTAAGACAAATGATTGGAATAGAATCCAAAAGGGCATCCGTTAGGCCGGTCACTGCATTTGTTGCACCAGGGCCAGAAGTCACAAGGACGACACCTGGTTTGCCTGTTGAACGGGCGTAACCTTCTGCCGCATGAACTGCACCTTGTTCATGGCGTACCAATACATGACGAATGTTATTTTGTTGAAATAACGCATCATAAATTGGCAGCACGGCACCACCGGGATATCCGAAGACGACCTCAACGCCTTGATCTTTCAAGGACTGAATGACGATTTGGGCTCCGTTCATGGCTTCTGTGCTCATGTCCTACTTCTAACCTCTTTAGTATACCGCAATTTTAACGGTTTTTTTTAATTAATAATATTTTGATTTTACAGTCATAAATTTTATTTGGAGATATTTCCAACATGAAAAAACAAACTGAGGGAAAAGAGTTTTACCCCTATCGCGATGGAACGAAATAAAACCTTCGCACTTGCACAATAGAAGCGCAGATTATGTCCCTAGCTCTGTTCGGTCAAGACGGTATTTTTAATAAATGCAAAAATTTCATCATGTATTTTTTCCGAATATTGCTCATTTATTACTTTTTTTGAAATAATCTGATTTTTGATCCATGTATTCTGCCTTTTTGCATAACGGCGTGTAAACATCCTTGTTTTATCAGCAGCCTCTTCAATCGTCATCTCACCTTTGGTAAATGCGATCAGTTCTGGCACCCCTAACGCACGCATGCACGGAAGAGAAGTAGGCAGATTACGTTTATTTAATAACGCTATTTCTTCCAAGGCCCCCTCTTCTAACATCTGATCAAAACGACGATTACAACGATCATATAAGACATCGCGTGGAGGGACCATGGCAATCGTGGTAAAATTCCAATCCAAAGGTGGGGTAGCGACAGGTGCTTGGGCTTGCCACCATGCTAAAGACTTCCCCGTCCCCCTTATGACTTCTAAGGCCCGCGCCATACGTTGAGAATCAGTCGGGTTCAGTTGCGCTGCCATTTCTGGATCTTCATCGGCTAATGCCTTTCGAAGTTCTTCCACATCACGGACCTGCATTTCACGCACATCTGAACGTATGTCATCTGGCACTTCAGGCACCAGATTTAGCCCATTCGTCAATGCCTGAACGTAAAGTCCAGTTCCCCCACAAACAATAGGTAAGCGACCAGAAGCTAAGCTTTCTTCAATAGCCTCCACTGCCATGTTACGCCATTGCATCGCAGAACAACTTTCCGTCGCATCCAACACCCCATATAATTTATGGGGCACCCGCATTTCGTCTTCTTTAGAGGGACGTGCAGAAAGAACACGAAGGTCTTTATAGACCTGCATGGAATCCGCATTGATAATGTCGCCAGAAAATTCTTCTGCAATCGCCATAGCAAGAGACGACTTACCCGAAGCTGTAGGGCCGACAAGTATCAGAATTTCGGCCATAAAACCGCCCCTCACCAAAAGAACTTATGAACGATCAAGTTGACCAGTGATCGCATATTTCAATATCTTAACAACTTGTTCAGGTGTCGCAGCCACCGCATTTGCAGCGCCATCAACTTCTTTTAATGCATGATTAATATCAGATCCGTGTAAGGTCACATACGGCTTGCCAAGGGCTGCGCAATAGCCTGCATCAAATGCCGCGTTCCACTGTTTATACTTATCACCAAAACGGACAATAGCCATATCGCATTGTTCGATAAGGTTACGCGTACGGATCGCATTCAAACGCGTACCCATTTGGTCTTTCCAAAAATCATTTGGAGCCTCACCCAAAATTGCAACAGCACAATCATCACTATCTTCATGAATTGTAACAGGCGACATAAACTCTACAGGAAGCCCTTCTTTAGCGCTGCCTTCAATAATACGTTCGCGCCAATCAGAATGAATTTCACCAGATAGATAAATAGACCAAATCGATGTTGGGGCAGAATCTGACATAAGATGTCTCCTAACCAAAAATGTTTATAAAATACTTCAATATGCGGCTTCAAAATGTTGGGCACAAGATAACGAACAGGACTTATTTTCGCAAGCCTTCCAAAACAAGAAGTCAAACCATTGCAAGCTTTGATCCGCCTCGTTATGCTACGGCAAAATCAGGTATTTATCTTTCAAAAATTTATATAAAGTTTTTCTACAAAAAGGATCGTATTATGACCAGCTGGGTTGTCACTTTAGTTTCCCCGCGCGAAGGCGATTTAACTTCTGAATATATAAAAAAAGCTCAAAGCTTAATAGGTGAAGAAAGTAAGATTCATTGGTTGGCGGATCATAAAGCCTGTGACATATCTTTTGAAAACGCACCAAACAAAACATCACTGGAAATGAAAATTCGTGCCGCATTGCCAATGATTGATGTCGCCATTCAACCTTCAGAAAATCGCCGTAAAAAATTACTCGTCGCTGATATGGATAGCACCATGATCCAATTGGAAAGCCTGGATTATCTGGCTGATATTTTAGGTTTTGGCGAAGAGGTCACCGAAATCACCAACCGTGGCATGCGCGGAGAGTTAGATTTTGCAGAATCCCTTCGAAGTCGTGTGGCTCTTCTAAAAGGGCAACCTGCCAGTGCCATGGCAAAAGTATTAGAAAACATCCCCTACACCGAAGGTGGTGAAATAACCGTCAAAACTATGGTTAAAAATGATTGCTATTGCGCCCTTGTGTCTGGCGGCTTTACTTTTACCACTGATATTGTTGCCCCGAAACTAGGTTTTCACGAAGCCCGTGCAAATCAATTAGAAATCAAGGACGGCCTATTAACGGGGGAAGTTATCGAGCCCATTTTAGCACGTGACAGCAAGCAACATACCCTTGAAGAATTATCTGATAAATTTGGCATCTCAAATGAACATACATGCTGCATCGGTGATGGGGCAAATGATCTGGACATGATCCGCGCATCAGGCATGGGGGTCGGATATCATGCGAAGCCCATCGTAATTGAAGAAGCCGATCTTAACATTCAACATGGCGACATGACCACATTGTTGTATTATCAGGGCTATACCAAAGACGAATTCGTCAACCTTACATGATTTGATGTAAAACTATCCCACCTTATCCATCTTGCTTACTGTTGGGTAAGAACACTACAATCATATTTGCCATTAACATCGCAGCCGCCAAGAAATAGAACGCATAAACCAAACCATATTGGTCGGCCAACCAACCGCCAAAAATTGGTGCGGCCATCGCCAATAACGATTGGATGCCAAACAATAACGATGTGGCAGAACCACCCATGTTATTTGGCGTCAAATCCATCAACCAACTATGCACAACAGGGCGAAGAGCGAATAAGGCAAATCCCATAATTGAAATCCCCGCCACATAGATAGCTGTATTTTCCAAGAAGGTTAACGCGACCAATATAACGGAAGTCACCACCAAACCAGACATAACAACAGGACGTCGACCCACTTTATCGGACCAATGGCCTGCAACTGGGGCGGCAATGATCCCTGCACCTTGGAAGGCAAATAGGGCAATCCCCATCATTTCTGGGGTCATTTCCATTTCGTTCATTAGATAAAGTGGCAAGAATACCAATAGGCCTTGTTGCGCCATATTACGGAAACCAGACATCACACAAAGAATAAGGACCATTTTGTTTTTGATAAGGGTCTTAACCCCAGCAATGTAATCTTGACCACTTACTTTACTTTCAACAGGTGGTTGAAATTTTGCATTTTTCGCACGCTTCAAAAAAATCACCAACATCACAGCAATGATAACAGGTGGGATCGTTGCCCATGCTGCCGTTTCACGCCAACTGAGTAAAATCAATAACGGCCCAAGCAAAAGTGGTGCAACCGCATCACCTATATTTGCGCCAAGTGCATGTAAAGACAGCGCAAGCCCGCGCCTTTTTTCAAAGCGATTTGATAAATATGAAATTGCGGCAGGGTGCCAAAGGTTGTTAGTCATACCAATCACAACCATTGAAACAGCTAATGCAGTATATCCTGCGGCTTCACTCACAAAGAATAACGCAACGCTCCCCACAAGAAGAGAGGCGCCTTGCCATAAAATCCGCCGACCCGTCATATCAACAAGAGGGCCACTAAAGATATTGGCAGAGAATGAAGCAATTTGAAAAATCGTCGCGAAGGCACCAGCCTCTACATAGGAAAGGTTTAATTCTTCAGCCATGAAAGGAAGAAGGAAATAAAAGGCAGCAAGGATCCAATGTGTTCCCCCATGCCCTAGCCCGACAAGACCTGCAACAGAATAAACCTTCATCCCACTTACCCCTTTTCAACGTTGTTAAGGGTTGGTCTATCGTGAATGAAAGGAAGAGACAATCTGATTTCAAGTTGGTTATAAAAAAAGCTGTCATGAACATTGATTAAGCATAGCTCATGACAGCCTAAATTCTTTAATGGGAATAATTACTCTGCGTCGATACGCAAAGGAACAAAGCGCATTCCTTCGCTTTCCCAAACATGGAGAAGAACTGATTTCCTACCATCTTCTCTTGCTAATTCAATTTTTGAATCTAGATCAGATAGTGATTTCACAGAACCTGTTGCATCCGCAACGATCACGATGCCTGGGCGTAGGTTTTTCTCTGCCGCATCAGAATTATTCTTAACATTCACAATCAAGATACCTTCGATATCTTCAGGTACATTGTATTCTTTACGGTTCTCTTCATCTAACGGAGAAAGCAGCATGCCTAGACGTTCTTGTTTAACTTCTTTTGGTAATGTGATCTGCGGATCACCAAGAGAAGCTAATTGTGCTTCGTCACGTTCACCAAGAACAATGCTTAATGTTTTCTCTTTGCCACGGCGGACCACAACAACATTCACATCTTTACCAACATCAGTAGAAGCCACAACACGACGTAAACTTGTCGCATCAGGAACCTCTTGATTATTAAACTCGATGATGACATCGCCATCAATCACACCTGCATCTTTAGCGGGACTGCCATCAAAGACAGAAGAAACAAGTGCGCCCGCCGCCTTTTCTAGGCCCATGCCTTCCGCAATTTCTGGGGTCACAGGTTGAATAGAGACACCTAACCATCCACGGCGAACCTTACCGCCATCACGAAGCTGATTTACAATTTTCTTTGCTTGGTTCGATGGAATAGAGAAACCTAGTCCAATGGACCCGCCCGTACGAGAATAGATAGCGGTGTTAATACCAACAACTTCACCATCCATATTGAACAAAGGTCCACCAGAGTTACCTTGGTTAATAGGCGCATCGGTTTGGATATAATCAACGAAAGAAGCACGATCAATATCACGACCACGCGCAGAAATGATACCCGCTGTTACAGTACCGCCAAGGCCCCAAGGGTTACCGATAGCAACAACCCAATCGCCTATGCGCGCCACATCAGAATCACCAAATGGAACCGCAACAAGTTCACGATCAGCCTCAATTTTCAAAACGGCTAAATCAGCACCTTTATCACGGCCAAGAACCGTTGCTTTAAATTCTTCTGTCTCACCATTAAAGATGACATAAACTTCATCTGCATCTTCGATCACATGATTATTGGTAACAATAATGCCATCAGTATCAATCACAAAGCCAGAACCAGCCGCATTACGAGGGCGTTGCTGTGGTGCTTCACCGCCACGATTTCTGAACTGTTCAAAAAGATCATTAAAAGGATTATTCTTTGGGAATGGATTTTGGAAACCGGGGTTCCCATCGCCCTCGCCTTCTTGTTGTTCATCTGCTGTTTGAACAGCTTTGATATTCACCACAGAAGGAAGAAGCCGTTCTGCCAAATCAGCAAAACTGTCCGGTGCACCACGTGCATGGGCCATATTACCCACTGCGAACACTATAGAAATGAACGTAGCCAAAATAAATAAGGTCATGCCTTTTGGTAGTTCTACCACAATAGCCTTGGCCTTCGTTTCCATATCTCTCATCGCGCCTTATTCTCCTTGTTAGATCTCAAGCATAGAGATCACCATCCGTGCAGCTTTGTCTATTGCAAAACTTATCCCTCACATTTAGGGGGCTTTGTCCCAACTATCAACTACTTCAAGCTAGAATGACATAAAAGTGAATAAATCGCGCTTATTTAGGGCCAGAATAAGGCAATCATGCCTTATTCTGGCATTAAGGCCTAAGGTTAGATTTTTACGATGATTTCTTTTATCATTTTCGCTATTCCACCCGCCATTAGGGATTTAATGCACCCTTGGTCTATTTCTAAATCTACAGTTATAATACTCGGTGATGCTGGTGTCATATAGGCACCTTGTTCGAATTTGAATTGAGTTTGCGCGATATCCTTTTTGTCAAAAAAGTAACAAGCAAGAGGGCCTGCAGCCATTCCTGTTGCCGCTTCTTCTGCTATCCCAAAACGTGGTGCAAACATGCGCGTTGAAGCATCGCGTTCAGGGAGTATTGTTTCCTGCGTATAAACATAATATCCGATCAAATCAAATTCATTAGAAATATCTTCAATGGCTTTTTGATCAGGTTGAATTGTGGCCAAAGTTGATGCATCTTTGACACCTATAATGATGAAGCTATTTCCTGTATTCACCAATAATGGTCCATCAACAACATCATCTTCTGAGAGGTTCAAAGAATTCAAAATACCTTCTTTACGAGAGGTAACATCATTATATCGTGGTGCTAATTGTTCCATGAAAGCCATGTTACCTTTCATATTAATTCTACGGCTCCCATCCACTGTTTCCTTGGACGTTTGACCTTCACCCACCAATCCAACATCAGATAAAAAACTAAAGCTCGCAATCGTAGCATGCCCACAATGGGCGATGCGCATATTTGGGGTAAAGAAATCCAGTTTGAAAGCGTCAGTATCAGATTCTGAAATAAAGGCAGTTTCAGAAAGGCCTGCTGCTTTTGCAATTTCTTGCTTTTGAGTGTCACTGTAGATATCAGCATTTAAAACAACGCCAGCAGGATTTCCACCTTGTTTTCCATCAATAAATGCGTTTACGATATTAATTTTAACGTCCATGTTTTCTCTCCATTTTTTGAATTACAACATAACGTAGCTTATTAGAGTATACTCTAAGTCAAGGGGTATTTATGCGATTTAACTTAATCGCTGTTACCTCTATATAATGAAGGACATCTTCATGTTGTTGTTGAAGTTTTTTAAGGTGTAATTCTAGCATTTCAGATACAATATCAGTATCATTCTCTTTATAGGCTTTCACATAAAGCTTTATCTTCTCAAGGGGCATCCCTGACTTTTTCAGGCAAACGACCCAATTGATAAGATCAAGGTCTGTTTTATTATAAACCCGATGCCCACTGCTGTTTTTACCAGCCTTATCCAATAATCCCATTTTTTCATAATACCGAACTGTATGGGTAGATATTCCTGTTTCTTTACTAAGTTCCCCAATTCGCATCATATCATCCTAAAATAAAAAAGCCCTGTTGCTAATATAAACAACAGGGCTTCAATCTTACTAGATAATTCGTAAGCTCAAACTAAAATCAGTCAAAGACTGTTATAGTTGTGAAGAAACGAAGTCCCAGTTTACAAGGCTCGCCAAGAATGTATCAACATAACCTGGACGTGCGTTGCGGAAATCGATGTAATATGCATGTTCCCAAACATCACATGTAAGCAATGCTTTTTTGCCATGTGCCATCGGAAGGTCAGCGTTCGCTGTTTTCATGATTTCTAGGTTTCCAGCATCATCTGCTACCAACCAAGCCCAACCAGAACCAAACTGTGTCAAACAAGCAGCTTTGAACTGCTCTTTGAATGCATCGTAAGAACCGAATGCAGCATCAATTTTAGCAGCCAAGTCACCAGTTGGTGCGCCACCGCCGTTTGGTGCCATACAATTCCAATAGAATGTGTGGTTCCAAATTTGAGCCGCGTTATTGAACAAACCAGCTTTAGCCGCATCACCAGCAGATGCCATGATGATTTCTTCTAAAGATTTGTCTGCATTGTCTGTACCATCAACCAAACCGTTTAAGTTTACAACATATGTGTTGTGATGTTTGCCGTGGTGAAATTCAAGAGTTTCAGCAGAGATATGTGGTGCCAAAGCGTCTTTTGCATATGGAAGTGCTGGAAGTTCAAAAGCCATGATAGTATTCCTAGATCCTGAGGGTTTATCTTACAGAACCATTCTATTGCACATTAAGATGCTAGTTTAGAATGATCCCAAAAATCTTATGTGATTTTTTCTACAGGGTTTCAACAAAATTGAAAACCTAAAAGAGCGTTTATTCGACTAATATCTACTGTGATCGCAGCCATTATGTAAAGATATTTCTTTATAAAGTCATTTAAAACAAATTTATGGTGCGTAATTTCCGCTTATGCCCCACGCACCAACCACACGATAACAACACCAACAATAGCAGAAACAAGCCCGCCATTTCGGATATTACTGGCTGGCATAGACATAATCTGAACCATCATATTTTTCATCTGTTGAGGGAAAAGTGCGTAAATCGCCCCTTCTAGCACCAAAACTAAACCCGCCGATGTTCCCAGAAACATCCAAAAATCATTATTTTCCATATAACGTTATACTTTCCTAAATGGAGACAGTGTTTACTTTTATGCGCCACATACCTTCTTCACCCTCTTCTTTCCAATAACCTTCGTAAATTGTAGAATCGGGGAAGCAATGCAAGGAAGCTATGGCAGATTTTTCCCGACATTCAAGTCGATAATGGCCTGATCCTATTTCTTTTCCTGAATAAATGATATGCTCTGAATCTTCTTCTTCCATGTAAGATACAACGATATCACTGCCATCAATGCGAATTTCACACGGCCATTCTTCAAAAGAATATGTACCAAACCATATATTCACCATCGTTGCTTGTTGGACTTTCATATCATTTACCTTCTCTATAATTTATTACTATTCATCAATTACAGTTATGAAGGGGATAGGACGTTAATTTTAAGCTGTTTGGAAAATTATTATTAAAAAAACACCTCATAAAAAAAGGCGACCCCTTAACGGAGCCGCCTTTGATATTTTCAAACGCACAGACGTTTATTTTTTCTTACCCGTTTCGTCACCGAAGAAGCGGAAGAAGTCACCTTTAGGTGGGCCGACATAAGTTGTTTTATCACCACTAAGGCCTTTTTGCATTGCTTGCATAGAACGCCAGAAGTCAAAGAACTCTACGTCACGGCCGTAAGCATCATTATAGATACGCTGCGCTTTCGCATCGCCTTCACCGCGAAGGATCTCTGCTTTCTTTTTAGCTTCCGCCAAAATGATACGCTGCGCTTTATTAGCTTCTGCCTTGATACGACGAGAATCTTTATCACCTTCCGCACGGAACTTACGTGCTTCTTGTTCCCGTTGAGTTTGCATACGACGGAAAATCGCAAGCGAGTTTTCTTCAGGTAAATCGATACGTTTGATACGAACGTCTACAACGTCAATACCAAACTGTTTTGATTGCAAAGCCACACGATCCGTAAACCCACGCATCAAATCAGCACGTGCTGGTGTCATTACCACAGACAAGGGAACTTCACCTAAAACCTCACGAAGGGCTTTAGAAATCACTGATTCAAGACGATCACGTAAATTTCTTTCATTATTAACAGCCTGAAAGAATGTTAGGGGATCAGTAATGCGGTAACGTGCATAAGCATCCACGAGAACCTGCTTTTGATCGCTGGTAGGGATTTCTTGTACACTTGCATCATAATCCAACACACGATTGTCAAAGAAAGTAACATCTTGAACGAAAGGTATTTTAAAATTCAAGCCGGCTTCTTCAATAACGGTGACAGGTTGACCAAATTGAAGAACGAGTGCCTTTTCAGTTTCACGTACGGTGAAGGCTGTAGACATCACCCCGATCAGAATAGCTCCGACGAGGATGAGAAGGGCGATTGGTTTAGATATCATGGTCACTCTCCTCAGTTTTTCTGCAATTGATTAAGAGGTAGATATGGAAGCACGCCGCTGCCGTTTTCGCCCTCTTCAATTAGAACTTTATTCATGCCTTGAAGAACTTCTTCCATGGTTTGAAGATAAATACGACGTTTCGTAATTTTTTCAGACCCTTTATATTCTTCATAAACTTGCAAGAAACGAGATGCATCACCCTCAGATTGAGCGATTTTCTCTTCTTTATAAGCTTCAGCAGCTTTAGTTACTTGTTCAGATTGACCTAATGCTTTTTCTGTAATTTCGTTTGCATAAGCTGTTGCTTCGTTAATTGCGCGTTCTTTATCTGCACTTGCAGCTTGAACGTCACGGAAAGCATCAATCACTTGTCCCGGAGGATCTGCTTTTTTGATGTTAATATTTCTAACCAAAA
>CBFCZA010000073.1:0-10348 GCA_965602285.1 uncultured Curvivirga sp.
AATTTAACTGTTTGATTGCATTTTACACAAGGGATAGGGGTTTCGCCACGGGCATAAGAATCCGCAAAATCCTGAATAACGCTTTCTTTGAACTTGCTTTCATAATCAAGGACGTAATGAGGGAATCCTAAACTATCAGCTACCGTACGTGCATCGTATATATCTTGCCCTGCACAACATGCACCTGTGCGTTGAATGACTTCACCATGATCATAAAGTTGAAGGGTAATGCCAACGACATCATACCCTTCTTCATGCAGCATTGCTGCGGTCACAGAAGAATCAACGCCACCTGACATCGCGACAACAACACGGGTGTCTGCGGGTGCCTTAGGTAGTCCTAAAGAGTTTAATGCGATTGCTTCAGTTGTCATAATGGTGATTGTCCTATTTCTTTTCTGATCCGCGATATATTGCTTTTCCTTGCGTTTAACAAGGGGGTGCCTTAATAAAACGCCAAATGGACGCTATCTTATAGTCGGGAATAGAAACGATGTCTAATGTTACATTAGAAAAAGGGCTTGATGCACCTTTACTTTCTTTTGATCAATTGCCAGTGGTTGATATGTCGAAATTCATATCAGGAGAAGGTAAAGAAGAGGTCGCTGAGGCTCTTGGCAGGGCATGTCGAGATGTAGGTTTCCTATACTTAGTTAACCACGGTATGGATCAAAAAAAGATTGATAATATGTTTGCTTTGGCAAAAGATTTTTTTGCTTTACCAATTGAAGTGAAAAATGAAAGCCATATTAGTCATTCAAAAAATCATCGTGGATACTTTACTCTTTTTGATGAAAATACAGATCCTGAAAAATCTGCTGATCTGAAAGAAGGGTTTGACCTGAGTTGGGATTTAGATGAAACGCATCCTGGCATAAAACTTGGGCAAATATTGTATGGACCAAACCTTTGGCCTTCTAATTATTCAGAATTTAAAACTGTTACAGAAGAATATTTAGAAGAAGCAACAAATTTTGCTGGTGTTTTGTTGAATGCTTTTGCTGTGGCACTTGGATTGAAAGAAACATATTTTGATAAAATGTTCGATGATCCTTTGGGACTTTTGCGTATGTTGCATTATCCACCACAAGAGGGGCATGTAGAAGAAACGACGATTGGATGTGGGGATCATTCCGATTATGGTGCCTTCACAATTCTTGCACAGCATGAAGTAAGTGGCCTGCAAGTGCAAAATGCCAGTGGTAATTGGATCTCTGTGCCTGTTATTGAAGGTGGGATCGTTATTAATATTGGTGAACAAATGGCACGTTGGACCAACGGATTGTTTAAGGCGACACGGCATCGGGTCATCAATGTTTCTGGTGTTGAGCGTTATTCGGTACCTTTCTTTTTTGAGCCAAATTGGGACGTTACCATAGAGTGCCTCGAAACTTGCCAAAGCGATGATAATCCACCGCGCTTTGAACCTGTGAAAGCAGGGCCTTACTTACTTTCGCGCTATACGGAAACATTTGAGTATCTAGAATAAAAAAAAGGATGTATTTTTTCATGTTTAAAATAGATCTATACTCAAAATAATATTGAAAATTGCTGGTAACTATGGGCCGTCTGTGTCAGATAAAGCCCAATAGTTTTAAATGCCTCTGCTTGATACGCTCATGTAGATGTGCAGGCTCTTGTAGGAGACTTTCAGGTGAGTGAATCTGAACCATTGGTATTTGCCGTGCCGAAAGGCCGGATCTTAAAAGAATTGCGTCCATTGATGGAGGCCGCAGGTATTATTCCTGAACCCGCTTTTGATGACCCAAAGGCACGCCAGTTAAGCTTTGCGACAAATATTCCAAACTTGACCTTGATCCGTGTTCGTAGTTTTGATGTTGCTACTTTTGTCGCATTTGGTGCTGCACAATTTGGCGTTGCTGGTAATGATGTTCTGATGGAATTTGATTATCCAGAAATTTATGCACCCGTAGATTTAGACATTGGCCATTGCCGCATTTCTGTAGCAGAGCCAAAAGATCTATCCAAAGAAGATGATCCAGAACGTTGGAGCCACGTTCGTGTTGCAACAAAATATCCAGAAATAAGCCGTAAATATTTTGCCGCGCGTGGGGTGCAGGTTGAATGTATAAAATTGAATGGTGCAATGGAACTTGCCCCAAATATGGGCTTATGCCGTCGTATTGTCGATTTGGTTTCAAGTGGAGACACCTTGAAACAAAACGGCCTTGTTGAGGTGGAAAGCATTATCGATATCACAAGTCGGTTGATTGTGAATCGTGCCGCGCTTAAAACACGACCTGAAGAAGTAGAAAAATGGATCGAAGCATTTAGGAGTGCAACCGATGCCTAAGACTTTAAATATCAACAATAGTTTATTCGAAGATGATTTCGTAGCCTTGCTAAATAGTAAGCGCGAGATGGATGATGATGTTGATATAATTGTTGCTGATATTATCCGTGATGTACGAAATCGTGGTGATGAGGCTGTTATTGATTATACAAATAAATTTGATCGCGTGAACATGTCCGTTGAAGACATGAAAATTGGCAAGGAAGAACTTGCTGCTGCAGTTGGTCAATGCGATATCGAAACTATTACGGCTTTGAAACATGCGGCAAACCGCATTCGCAGTTTTCACGAGAAAACATTGCCTGAAGGTTTAGATTATAAAGATGAAGCTGGCGTCCGCCTTGGATCCCGCTGGGGCGCAATTAAGGCTGCGGGGCTTTACGTTCCCGGTGGAACTGCGACATACCCTTCATCTGTGTTAATGAATGCAATCCCTGCAAAGGTGGCTGGTGTTGAACGTCTGGTCATGACGGTTCCCACCCCTGATGGGATTAAAAACCCATTGGTCTTGGCAGCTGCGCATTTGTCTGGTGTTGATGAAGTATTCTGTATTGGTGGTGCACAGGCTGTTGCTGCATTGGCTTATGGTACGGACAGTATCAAACCTGTTGATAAAATCACAGGCCCTGGTAATGCTTTCGTCGCAGCGGCAAAGCGCCGTGTGTTTGGTCAAGTTGGCATCGACATGATTGCAGGGCCTTCTGAAATTCTTGTTGTCGCAGATGAACTTAATGATCCTTCTTGGGTGGCGATGGATTTATTAAGCCAAGCGGAACATGATGTTTCCGCACAATCTATTCTAATTACTGATAATGCTGATTATGCTTTGCGTGTTGAAGATGCCGTTCAATCGGCATTAAGAACACTTCCGCGTGAAGAAATTGCCCGCCAAAGTTGGGATGACCACGGGGCGGTTATTGTGGTTAATAATTGGGATGAAGCCATTCCATTAATTGATCGTATTGCACCGGAACATTTAGAACTTTCTGTTGAAAACCCTCAAATGTTAGCGGATAGGGTTTCGCATGCTGGGGCCATTTTCATCGGTCGATATACACCAGAAGCAATTGGTGATTATGTGGCAGGGCCTAATCATGTTTCTCTAGCGGCCTTGGCGTTTTAGACTTTATGAAACGATCCACTTTTGTTGAGTGTGATTCTGATAGCTTGGCAAAAATCGGACCATCCGCAGTGTCTTTGGCCGTTTCGGAAGGGCTGGGCGCACATGCACGTTCTGTCGCTATTCGTTTGAATTTACCAGTAAACGATTAATCTTACAGGTTTCATCCAACTATTTATAAATATCTACATAGATTGGATTGCTCTTTTCCCTGTAGCCTGTTTAAAATCATGACTAGATAATTGATGCAGACCTTTGTGTTTCAGGGGAGACTTGAGCCATGTCCGATTGGGACAGTGAAAAACATAAAATTTTCAAGATAGATCTTGATGAAAAAACGGTAATCCGCCGTAGCCCAGAGATAGAGCATGAACGTTCTGTCGCCATTTACGACCTATTAGATATGAATAGGTTTCGTTTGGTAGGGGGGCATGCTGAACAAGGGCCGTTTCGGTTGCACTTGGGTATTGAAGATGGGGCACGCCTCGTTTTCAGTTTAGGCACAGAAGAAGCGGAAGAATTAACGTGGGTTAATCTACCTCTCTCGCCATTTAGACGCTTAATTCGGGATTATTTCCAAATCTGTGAAAGTTATTATGATGCGATTAAGCGTTTGTCGCCTTCACAAATAGAGACAATCGATATGGCGCGTCGTGGTCTTCATAATGAAGGCTCTGATTTATTACGAGAGCGCCTAGATGGAAAAATAGAGATGGATTTGCAAACGGCACGCCGTCTTTTCACTTTGATTTGTGTCTTGCACATTCGTGCATAATGAAACGAAAAGTATAGCGCATAGATATGGATGGTCCTTTTTTCGATAACGAAATGCCTGATGCAGTCTTATTTTGCTGCACCATGAACGCAATTCGTTCTCCCATGGCGGAGGCCCTGATGAAGCATCATTGGGGAACGAAGGTCTATGTCGATTCCGTAGGGGTGCGCCCAAATGGTGAAATAGATGGCTTCTCTGTGGCTGTGATGCAGGAAATCGGTATTGATATTAGTAAGCATGAACCAAAATCTTTTGATGAATTGGAAGACGGTTATTTTGATTTGATTGTGGCCCTTTCCCCAGAGGCGCAACATCATGCTGTTGAAATGACACGAACAATGGCCTGTGATGTAGAGTTTTGGAACACATTTGACCCTTCTATTTTAGAAGGGGGACGTGATATGAAGCTTGACGCCTACCGTCAAGTGCGCGATCAACTGATCCGCAAGATTGAACAACGTTTTCCCAAAGATGAATAACGTATAAATAACCCAGTATTGTTGGAAAAAAGAATGCCTAGATTTATCCTCGCCTCTGCCAGTCCGCGACGCAAAGACCTATTGGCACAAATAGGTGTAGAAATTGATCAGGTGACTCCTGCTGACATCGATGAAACCCCGTTGAAAGCAGAAAGTCCCCGGGAACTTGCATTGCGATTGGCGGAAGGTAAAGCTCGTGCCATTGCTGATAGTTTCAAGGGTGATATTATTTTAGCTGCAGATACTGTGGTCGGGCTTGGTCATAGAAACCTTCCTAAGGCCGAAGATGAAAAAACAGCTCGCGAATGTTTGGAAATGCTCTCTGGTCGACGCCATCGTGTATATGGTGGTGTTGCTATCATTGATCAGGATGGAAAAATCCATAGTCGTGTTGTGCAAACAATTGTTGGTTTTAAAAAACTATCAATTAAAGAATTAGATGCATATATCCGTTCCAATGAATGGGATAGCAAGGCAGGGGGCTATGCTGTGCAAGGCCTTGCTGCTGCATATATTAAATTTTTAAGCGGTTCCTACAGCAATGTGGTAGGCTTACCGCTCTTTGAAACGTCCCAAATCCTACAAGGGATTGGGTATGAAGGATTGAAATCCCTATGAGTAAAAAATCTTTAGACACACTGATCGAAATTTCACCTGCAGAAACACGCGCAGCACAAGTTGATGAAAATGGCGTTCTGTTCGAACTATTAATCGATCGGGTAGGCCAAGAAAGCTTGGTTGGGAATTTCTATCTGGGTAAGGTCACTCGCCTTGAAAAAGGGATGGATGCTGCGTTTGTTGATATTGGAACGGATGAACCGGGGCTTATTAATAAGGCTAAAGGTTTAGACGAAGGAAAAATCATTATTGTTCAGGTGATACGTGATGCACGTGATGGTAAAGGACCGGCCTTGACCCGAAATCCAGTATTGATGGATCGTTATTTTGCCTTCACGCCTGATCGTAAAGGAATTAACTGGGCACGCGCAGTGGGTAAGGGTCGTGATCGTGCTCATCTTGAAGCTATTTTACCAAGTATCCTTGGTGATGCGGAAGGGTATAGTGTTCGTGGTCCTGCTGTAAGTGCTGCTGAACCTGTGCTAGAGGCCTGCGTTGATCGTCTTCAAAGCCTTTGGAAAGAATTACGGGACATGGCGCGCTTGGATAGATCTCCACGTTTACTTCTTAAGGGACCTCATCTAATTGACCGCCTTTTGCGAGACCTTGAAAGTGAATCACGTATTGCGATGGATGATCGGGCCGTTTTTCTTGAAACTGAAAAGAAAATCAAGACACTTTATCCTGATTTAGAAGGCGGTTTGTTGTTCCATAATTCTGACGAATCTATTTTCGAAGATGCGGGTGTTGAAGAACAAATTGAAGAAGCACTTGATCGTGAAGTGCGCCTTAAAAATGGTGGGACTATTGCCTTTGATCGCACAGAAGCGATGATCGTTATCGATGTGAATATGGGTAAAGCGACAGCGAAGGGTGATGATGCCATTTTTAATGTGAATAAAATGGCAGCGGAAGAAGCGGCACGTCAAATCATGTTGCGCAACCTTTCTGGCTTAATTGTCATAGACTTTATTTCTATGAAGAATAAGGGCCGCCTAAAACGTCTGATCGAAGCATTGCGTAGTAAATTCTTGAAAGATAGCCGCCATACAGACGTTTTAGGGCTTACTGCAGCCGGTTTGATGGAAATTACACGCCAACGTGAAGGTGTTTCTCTTGAGGACTTAATGCTTGCTCCTAAGGCGAATGAAATGCGCGAACCTCATCCCGTTGCACAAGGTGCCTCTATCTTGCGTGCGGCAATGCGGTTGCGTGGTGCAGGTAAACCAGTTGCACACGCTTCTACCCATACTATTGATGCATTGAAGGGTGGGGTGCTAAGCGAGGCGATGGAAATATGTGCTACCCGCCTTGGACGACCACTGCATCTTTATGTGGGCATGGATCGTACGCCCCCAGAAGTTGGTATGGAATAAATTATAATAGGTTAATATCATGAAGCTTGTAGATTTTAACGAAGTTAGAAAAAAGAAACCGATAGGATGTTCTGTTTGCAAAAAAACGGTTGTAGAAGAATATAAACCATTTTGTTCTAAACGTTGTGCGGATGTTGATTTGAATCGCTGGTTCACTGAAAGTTACACAATGCCAACAGAAGAGCCTGCAATTGCCAATGATCCTTATGGGGATGATGATAATTATTAAACATTTTCATTGCCTCAAACGCGCAGAAAACTGCCAATAATTTTTATGTGCTAAAAAAAACGAAGAAAAAGCCAAATTGATGCTTTACAGGTGGGCAGAACCTAAGTAAATAAAGGCCGTCCACAGGGAAACACCATAACCCGATCGGACATACGAAAATGATAGTGCTCGGATAGCTCAGTTGGTAGAGCAGCGGATTGAAAATTCGCGTGTCGGGGGTTCGGATCCCTCTCCGAGCACCATTTTCTCTAAATATTTCAATATGTTACGCTCATGCGCTGCAAGTAATTGCGGCGTTTTTCGTTTGCGCACTCGTGTGTAGTGCTTTTTGCACAATTTATATTGCGGCACTTTCCGATAAGCCATTAAGATAATTCATAAAACTCTACAAACCTTAAAGTTTTAGGAATGAATAAACTCGATTAACCCTTAATGTTCTTTTATGTTGACATTAATTGAATAATTTCCTACATGTGAACATAGTGTGTTTATGCAGTTTGAATGAATGAACTGATAAAGGCAGTCTTATAATTTCATTTACATAGTTAGGAGAATTTACCATGGGCGGAATGGCCACGGAAGAAAACAGCAGCGGATCAAATAGCGCGAGCAACACGGGTAGCAACAATTTTAGCTCACCAAATTTATTGGATGACACAGCAAGCTTTTCCACAACAAATTTTAACAATTCAGCAAATACAAACCTGCTGGAAAAGGCGGATGCTTATAGTAAGCCTCTCACCACATCTACGCCTGTAAGCAAATATGGTACAAATAGTTCAGAGAACAATTCATCAACAAACTCATTTTCTACGCCTACTTATGGCAATGATGACAGTGGTTTCGAAGTAGAAGAAGCGCCAGAGATTGATCACGCCAAAGCCCTCAAAAAGAAAAACGATTTACATTTGAAGCAGCAGCTTAAAATGCAGAAAGAAAAAACCGCTGTGGCAGAAAAAGCGAAACAACAGCAATATAAAATGATGGATCAACAAAAGAAGGCACAAGAAAAGGCGGCTGATCAAGCGCGTCAACAGACTGCTAAAATTCAACAAGATGCAATGGATGTGGCAAAGGCGGTTGCGGCGCCAACTAAGGCAACAACGACGCCAGCACAGAACCCCATGCAAAATATCATGCAGAAATTCGCAGAGGGAGCAAAGAAAGCGGCAATTAAAAAGCCAGCAGATAAAATAGCGCCTGCACTGAGGAAACCCGTTAAACAAAGGGCACAGGATTTGGTTAGCGAAGAGGCCAAGGCAGACAATGAAGGCATAAAGAATACCTTGATCAACAAATCCAGTGAAGTGAATGGCCTTCCCCCCGTGATAGATAGCATGTTGAAAGAGGACAGCCTTGGCGGCAAAGCAGTTACACAAGATTTAATCAATCGCGTCAGAAAAGAAGACCCAGAGACCGCCCAAAAACTGGAACTCCTCACCAACCCCATCTTCCATAAATACGCTGCCGCGATCCAGAAGGAACAGGCCAAAATTGATAGAAAGCATAATCAAGAGATGCAAGCCTATCAACAATATGAGAAATTTCGCCTAGAAGATATTCAGCAAAATAATAATGCCATCAACATCCCAAATAATGCGGATACTTCAGATAGCCATCCGACTAGTGTCGCATTACACAATCATATAATGCGGGACACTCTTAGAGATGATGGTAATCCTATATCCATCAGAAATAATGCCTCCGTTTTTACGAACGGCGAATTGAGAAAATAGAATGATTTCCTTTTGGAAATCATACCAAATAAACAAAAAGGCATTCAAGTTGCTTCAATGGACAATGATGATTTACGAGATGGTTATTATATGGATGCAAAAAATGTATTTTCTGAAGCGGGTGAAACAATCTCAAATACAGTAAATAGTTTCTTAGGTGACGAAAAACCATCTCTAACCCATTCATATCTAGAAGATGGAGAAAAAATTACACTTAACATTCCAAAGAAACCGGGAGAAACAGTGAGGGATAATCATAAAGCGTACGGAGATATGCATACAGCCTTAAACACCAAAGATGGCGCAATCAAATCCCAATGGTTTAAAGCTGCGTATGAAGTTACAAGTTATGATGCCATTGGTTCCGTCGCATTTTATATTCCTAATGGTCCTTACTTAACCAATAATGATGAAGATTACTTGAAACATGTTCACCATGAACTAGCAGAGATTAACTATAATAACTTCCAGTCGCTGTACCATGGGAAAGAAATTGAAGGATTGGAAGGCTTAAGGGGAAAAGCTTTGGATTATGCACTAGTTGAACTTGAACAAAATCATGTAGAACGTTTAACAAATGAATATTTCAAACAGAACCCTTCTATCGATAGTGCTCTAAGATATATGGATTGAAAAAAAAATGAATAACAGGTTAACAGAAGCCGCTAGACAACTTTCATTTCCTAATAGAGATTATGACATTAGTAATATTGCGCACAGAATTAAATTAGGTAAAGCTATGGTAGATTTAGCCCACAAAGAAGTTTTACAATGAGAGGCTTGCCAAAATATTTAAAATTGTTATTGGGTGAGTGGCTTATAGAAAGTCTTCTGGTTACATTGATTTTTATGGTAACACTTATAGTTGAGAGGGCCATAAGCAATAAGTCTATAAGCATGCCGGATTTCGGCCGAGAAGGTTTCTTACTAATTGCTGTAATACTAGGCTATTTCCTTGTCCGAACCATATTCTTACAAATACCTCTAAGTCTACATTTGCGAAAATGGTTTGCGATAAAAAATGGATTTAGCCTAAAACAATCGCTTTTAATCATTGTTGCCACTTATGTGCCACTTAATGCATTATTTCTTGTTTTTGTTCACAGTATGGAGATCAAACAAATAGCTTTTGACCCTGCGACTATTCTCATAAACATTATACCGTTTATTGCAACATTATCTGCCCCAACAATCATCTACTTTTGGAAGGGCGAACTGTTTGAAACAGAGTTTTCGGAATAATTTTTTTCCTAAAAGCCAAGCGAGAGTTTGACCTCACTCATGAATTTTCTGATCCACAGTCTTTGGAATATTTAGAAGACTTAGAACAATACATGATAAACAATGGTATTACCGATTTACCCTCAGACGTATGGACCATGAGTGAAGGTGAGATGTCAGATTTAACCGAGGAACTGGCAGAAGAACTGGTCGTAGCCCATGCGCAATATCTGGCACGGCCGGGCTTGCCAAACCCCGATGATCATCCCTTTTGGGCAGAGAGCCAATTACAGATGGAACGAAGTGATTTAGAGGCTGGCATAGATAATACTCTCACGGTCCTTTCTCTTGTTCCGGGTTTTGGGGCTGCTGCATGGACATCACGTGGGGCTGGGTTAGCTTTAAAAACCGGACTGAAAGTTGCGGGCCGGAGCGGCCAACTCTATAGCATTGCCAAAGCTGGTCATGACGCTAGTGCTG
>CBFCZA010000074.1:0-10200 GCA_965602285.1 uncultured Curvivirga sp.
ACGCGCATCGAACCTTTGGAGGCACTTGCTGCTGAACTTGGGGAACGTGCATTTGTAACACCTGCCAATTTATCTGATATGGATTCTGTGGCACAGCTTGCTAAAGATGCAGAAGCTGCGATGGGCCAAATCGATATCCTTGTAAATAATGCTGGTTTAACGCGTGATAATTTAATGATGCGTTTAAAGGAAGATGATTGGGATAGTGTTTTAGATGTAAATTTAAAGGCTGCTTTTAAACTTTCCCAAGCTGTTCTTCGTGGCATGATGAAGCGCCGATTTGGGCGAATCATTGGTATAACTTCGATTGTTGGTGTGACTGGTAATGCAGGCCAAGCTAATTATGCTGCTTCAAAGGCAGGGATGATTGGGATGTCAAAATCTTTGGCGCAAGAAGTTGCAAGCCGTGGTATCACTGTAAACTGTTTGGCACCGGGCTTTATTGCTACGCCGATGACAGATGCGTTGACTGAAGACCAACAGGCGAAGATAAATACGCAGATTCCTGCGGGTCGCATGGGGTCTGTTGATGAAATTGCTTCTGCTGTACTTTACCTTTCAGCAGAAGAAAGTGGCTATATGACAGGTCAAACGTTGCATGTTAATGGTGGCATGGCGATGTTATAAGTCAAAATAAACGGAAGAAACATTTTGATTTTACATTAAAAGTGTCTGGTCATGCGGTTTCTTCTGTGTTAACACCCGCGCTGTCGTTGGAAGTTTTTTATTAGATCTTTTGACAGGCGGGATATTTTTTTAATTTTTGGGCTTACCGAAAAACTATAAATGTAAGGATTGAATTCATGAGTGATGTTGCAGATCGCGTTAAAAAAATCGTGGTTGACCACTTGGGCGCTGACGAAGCTAAGGTAACAGAAGCTGCTAGCTTCATTGACGACCTAGGTGCGGATAGCTTGGATACAGTTGAGCTGGTTATGGCATTCGAAGAAGAATTCGGTTGTGAGATTCCAGACGACGCTGCTGAGAACATCCAAACAGTGGGTGATGCAGTTAAGTTTATCTCTGAGAACCAAGGTTAATTCCGGTTCACAGCAGAAACTGTTCTGGCGGCGCGTCGGTGAAAACCTTGACGCGCCGTACCAGTTTCTAGCCTATTGTTAGCTTGGTAATTATATATTAGATATTTTTTCTTTCTTGTTGATATTATTAGAGAGTCGAAATACCTTAAATAATTCCTATATGAATAGGCGGGATTAATTTCCCTTTTGTATCTGTTTGTATGATGCAAATCTAATAATTTGAAATTTCAAGAAGCGAAAAAGTTATGACAAAACGCATTGTTGTTACAGGTCTTGGTATTGTTTCTCCACTCGGTAGTGGCATTGATCATGTATGGGATAGCCTAATTAACGGCAAATCCGGCCTTTCCAAAATTGAACATATTGATGTTGCCGACCTTCCAAACCGTATTGCTGGTGTTGTACCACGTGGTGATGGATCAAATGGAACATTCGATGTTGATGCTTTTGTTGATAAAAAAGATCAACGCAAGATGGATACCTTCATTACCTTTGGTATGGCTGCTGCTATTCAAGCTGTTGAAGATTCTGGATGGAAACCTACAGATGAAGAAGAATTGAATCGCACAGGTGTGATGATTGGTTCTGGTATTGGTGGCCTTCCTGGTATTGAAGCTGGGACAACATTGCTAAATGAACGTGGGCCTCGTAAAATTAGCCCGTTCTTTATTCCAGCGAATTTGATTAATTTAGTAAGTGGATATTTATCCATAAAATATGGCTTCCGTGGTCCTAACCACTCAGTTGTAACCGCATGTGCTACAGGTACGCACGCTATTGGTGATGCTGCCCGTATGATTGCATGGGGTGACGCTGACGTAATGGTCGCTGGCGGTGCGGAGAGTGCACTTTGTCGTATTGGTCTTGCAGGTTTCTCTGCTGCGCGAGCATTGTCTACGGGCTATAACGATGATCCAGAGGCAGGATCGCGCCCTTGGGATAAAGGTCGTGATGGCTTTGTTATGGGTGAAGGTGCCGGCGTTGTTGTTCTGGAAGAATATGAGCATGCAAAAGCACGTGGTGCAAAAATCTATGGTGAAATCCTTGGTTATGGCATGAGCGGTGATGCGCATCACGTAACAGCCCCTGCTGCCGATGGTAACGGTGGGTATCGTGCGATGGAAGCAGCCCTTAGAAATGCTAAGGTAGATGCAAGCCAGATTGATTACATCAATGCACATGGAACATCGACACCGTTAGGTGACGAAATCGAACATAGTGCAGTGAAACGTATGTTGGGTGCGAATGCTGATAAAGCTGCGATGTCTTCAACTAAGTCTTCTATCGGTCATCTTTTGGGTGCTGCTGGTGCTGTTGAAGCAATCTTTGTACTTAAATCGATGCAAACAGGTATTTTACCACCGACATTGAATCTTCATGATCCATCTGATGGATGTGATATGAACCTAGTGCCACACACAGCACAGGAACGTGACGTGAAATATGCACTCTCCAATAGTTTTGGTTTTGGTGGTACGAATGCTTCATTGGTAATGGGTAAGGTTTAATTTGATCGCTCAGGCTCTTTGAATGAAAAAACTTCTTATCATCATTATGATATTATTAGGCGTCGTCGGGATTTCTCTCGGGGGCGTTTATTTTTGGATTGATAAAGAAATCCATGACCCGGGACCTTTAGATATTTCGAAAAATATAGTCATTGATAAAGGACTTGGGGTTCGGGCGATGGGAAGATTGCTTGAAACGGAAAATGTAATTACCCATTGGTGGCTCTTTTCCTTACAGGCACGTATTTCTAAGGCCCATCGACGTTTAAAAGCAGGGGAATATAGCTTTTCTCCCCACATGCCACTGGTTGATGTTTTAAGCCATCTACAAACGGATGATACGGTTGTCCATACAATTACAATTGCAGAAGGCCTGACAAGTCGCGAAATCGTTGATGCATTATATTCAGTAGAGAATTTGCAGGGCGATATTACTACACTACCTGTTGAGGGGAGCTTGCTTCCAGAAACATATCATTATTCCTTAGGTGATACGCGAAAAAACCTTATTTCCCGTATGAAGAAATCTTTAGGGGCCATAAGAAAAAAACTATGGAATCAAAAAGATAAAGAAAATAAACCATTTAATAGTTGGAAAGAGGTTTTAACTTTAGCCTCTATAGTTGAGAAAGAAACAGGCCTTGCTCAAGAACGCCCACAAGTAGCCTCTGTTTTCGTGAACCGCCTAAATCTAGGGATGAGGTTGCAATCTGACCCTACCGTTATTTACTCTTTAACAGAGGGTATAGAGCCTTTAGGCCGTTCTTTGACTAGGCAAGATTGGAAATTAAAGCACCCTTATAATACATATGTTATCAAAGGATTACCGCCCGGCCCAATAGGAAACCCAGGATTAAAATCTATAGAGGCTGTCTTGAATCCTGCAACTACAAAGTTTTTATATTTTGTCGCTGATGGAACTGGTGGACATGCATTTGCAACGAATTTAAAAGATCATAATCGTAATGTTGTAAAATGGCGAAAACATAAAAAAATCCTCTCAAGACCCTGATTTTATTACCAAAAAAATTATGTTTAATTGGTGGAATTCTAATATTTCATGTAACTAATTGATATTGTTAATTAAGAAATTATATAATTGTTAACTAATTCCTGTAATATTATAGATACTTAAGGATGGTATCTTAAAATATTCGTTGTTCTATTTGCAGATTATTGAACTTTAAGTATTAAAACAATATTTGGGGAGAATTTTATGACAATCAGAAGTAAATTAATTTTATTAGGCATACTTGCGTTAATTGCATTGGGAAGTATTGCAGGAATATCCTTAAATGGAAATTCGAATATCCATAAAGCTACAGATTTAAATTCGGAACGCCAGCATCAAATAGCATTAGCAAATAAAATGCGCCTCTCTAATTTAGAATTATTGCTCGCGGCGATGGATTCTATTGTTGATAAAGATGAGGGGGTAATTGAACCGGAGCGTTTGGAAGCTATCGATGGAAGTATCGCTGATTTACGTGATAGTCTTCCTAGATTAATCAATTATGCGGATACGGCGGATGAAAAGAATTTAGCAAATACTATTGGAACGCAAATAGAAGCCCTTGCTAATGGTATTCAGGTAGATTTAAAAAAATTGATTGAGTCAAAGGCTTCGCAAGAAGAGTTTACAAAAATTGATGATATCCTTGATGAATTCGGGGCAGGGATGCTAGGTAACCTTGAAAAATACGCCACATCTGTAGCTGAGGAATTGAAAGAAGCTGAAGAAGAAATGCAAGCTTCTGTTGAAATCTCTTCTCTTGTGATCAGTGTTGCCTCTGCCATATCGATTCTTTTGATGATAATAGTTCTGGTTTTGATAGCGAAATCAATCATTGTTCCTGTAGGTCGGATGACAGCAGCAATGAGAAGTCTTGCTGATGGAAATATAGATATTGAGGTTCCAAATTCTAATTCAAATGATGAGCTTGGCCATATGGGGCAAGCCGTCCAAGTCTTTAAAGACAATGCAATAGAAAAAATTAGTTTAGAAGCAGAACAAGCAGCAGCTAAAGAGGCAGCCGAAAAAGAACGACGAAATCTTTTATTAGAAATGGCCGATGATTTTGAATCAAGTGTCGGTGGTATTGTTCAAAATGTTTCTGCTGCTGCGGTTCAGATGCAATCTTCTGCAGGGAATATGACAAATATTGCTGATAAAACGAATAGTCAGTCATCGACTGTAGCATCAGCGGCTGAAGAAGCATCGGCAAATGTACAAACCGTTGCCACCGCTGCAGATGAGCTATCAGCCTCCATAACTGAAATCAGTCGCCAAGTTTCTCAGTCGGCTGAAATTTCAAGTCAGGCAGTTTCTGATGCACAGGATACAGATGTTAAAATTCAAGGGCTTGCGCTTGCTGCGGATAAAATTGGTGATGTGGTATCTTTAATCACTGACATTGCTGAACAGACAAACTTACTTGCCTTAAATGCAACGATTGAAGCCGCACGCGCAGGTGATGCAGGTAAGGGGTTTGCTGTTGTTGCATCAGAAGTGAAGAACTTAGCAGGGCAAACAGCACGGGCTACTGATGAAATTAGTGCACAAATTTCTAGCATTCAATCTGCAACACAAGAGGCCGTTTCTGCAATTCAAGGAATTGCTGCTACAATAGGAAATATGAATGAAATTTCTTCTAGTATTTCTTCTGCTGTTGAAGAACAAGGTTCTGCAACATCTGAAATTGCACGAAATGTAGAACAGGCTTCTATTGGTACGCAGGATGTATCTTCGAATATCGCTGGGGTAACTGTTGCTGCGGGTGAAACAGGGGATGCTGCAAATGATATTTTACAAGCCTCCAATGAACTTGGAACGCAGTCTGATAATCTGACTAAAGAAGTTCAAACTTTCTTGTCTCAAATCAGATCAGGCTAAGCTTTATTTTCTTTTGATAAGGATAACAACCCGATAGCAATACTGCTTGGTAATATGGAAAATATCCAACTCATAAAATACATGGGCCATGGAAAGGCGATCAAGTAAGGTCGTTTTTCCAGCCTTTTTTTTATGAGTTCTGCAGCCTTTTGGCCAGACATAATGAACGGCATAGGGAAACGGTTTTTGTCGGTTATACCAGATGTAACAAAGCCCGGACAAATAACGGATAAGTGAATATTTTTTTCTCTTAAGGAAGGAGTAAGAGCTTCGCCATAGGCCTTCACAGCGTTTTTTGAAGCTGAGTAGGCGGGGGCTGTTGGAAGCCCTCTAAATCCAGCCAAGGAACTGATAATGGCTATCTGTCCATGTCCTTGGACCAGCATCTGTTCAATTGCGGGATGTATTGTATTTAAAACACCATCAAGGTTTACATTGAAAATTTTTCGCGAAGCTTTTTGGTATTCATTGTCTGTAGGGCTAATATCACCAATGGCTATTCCTGCATTAGCGATGACCAAATCAATTTTAGGGATGGATTTAATCCAACTTTCCATTTGCCCTTGTTGTGTAACATCAATCGCTATTGTGTGAACATCTGCTCCTAATAATTGGCAAGATTGTTTAACGTTTTCTAATCGGTCTTTGTTTCTCCCTGTAAGATGTAAACGTACATTTTGTTTGGCATAGGTAAGAGCAAGAGCATGACCAATTCCACTACTCGCCCCTGTGATTACGATATCTGTTGTGTTACTTTTTTTCATGGATGGATTGTGAAGGCGGTTGTTGTCCTAAGCAAGCTTGTTTATATATAGAAAAGATAATTTCTAAGAAAAGGCTAGGCTATGAGTTTGCAAAGTATGACTGGATTTGCACGTGTTGCAAGTCAGAATGAAAGTTTTCAATGGTCTTGGGAATTACGTTCTGTGAATGGCAAGGGTCTAGATATGCGTTTTCGCATCCCACCGGGTTGGGAACGGCTGGATCCTATCGTTCGTGCCACGATGCAAAAAACTTTTAAGCGCGGATCTATGTCCATAAATTTGGATTTGAAGCCTGTCGCAGGGCAACAACAGCTTATGATCAATAAGGAATTGTTGGAACAGCTTGTTAGTGCCTGTAAGGAAAATGGTGAAGAACCGCGTATGGATCGGCTTTTAAATATTCGTGGCGTCCTTGAAATGTCCGATGATAAATCAGATGCAGCCAATGATGAAGCCCTACAAAAGGGTATTCTTGCATCCTTGAATGAAGCGATCTCTTCTTTGAAATCCCATAGAGAAGAAGAGGGTAAGCGTACCTTCCAAATGTTGGAAACTCACATTGATAAAATTGCTGAGTTGGTACCTTTGGCTGCGGGAACTGCAGGTGCGCAACCCCAAGCTATTCGTGATAAAATCCAAGGTCAAATCGATGAGTTAATAAGTAAAAATAATGGAATTGACGAAGATAGATTAGCCCAAGAAGCAGCAATATTAGCCGTAAAAGCCGATATACGTGAAGAATCAGATCGTCTTGGTGCACATATCAAAGCGGCAAGGGACTTACTTTCACAAGGTAATGTTATTTGCCGCAAGCTAGACTTCCTTTGTCAGGAATTTAACCGTGAAGCAAACACATTATGTTCTAAATCTTCTGATATTAAATTGACCCAAATTGGTTTGGAATTAAAAGCAACAATAGATCAATTGCGAGAGCAAGCGGCTAATATTGAATAAAAAAGTATGTAATACACAGAAAATAAGAGGTAAATAATGTCAACTGACCCATTCCACATCCATCGTCGTGGGCTGATGTTGGTTCTTTCTTCCCCATCAGGGGCAGGAAAGTCCACAATCGCGCGTGAGATACTTGCTACAGATACTAATATTGCAATGTCTGTTTCCGCAACAACCCGCCCTAAAAGGCCCGGGGAAGTCGCAGGTCAAGATTATCATTTTGTGGATAAAACAGATTTTAATTTGATGGTTAACAGGAATGAATTACTAGAGCACGCAAAGGTTTTTGATAATTATTATGGCACACCAAAAGCCCCTGTTATGGATGCTTTGAGCAATGGTAAGGATGTGCTTTTTGATATTGATTGGCAAGGAACCCAACAGTTAGCTGAGCAAGCAGAAGATGATTTAGTTCGCATCTTTATTTTACCACCCTCTGTTCAGGAGTTAGAACGACGTTTACATAGTCGGGCACAAGATAGTGCGGAAGTTGTTGCTGGTAGAATGGCAAAAGCCGCAGATGAAATGAGCCATTATCCTGAATATGATTGGGTTATTGTTAATCATGATGTTCAAGATAGCCTTTCGCAAATACGATCAATCTTGATGTCGGAACGCCTACGCCGCCGTCGTCAAATGGGATTAAGCGAATTTGTTAAAGGCTTACGTGAAGGCGCATAACATTATGTGCAATAGGGCTTACTTAAATAAGAGGTAAGCCCTTTTTAGGTGGAGACCAGGTTGTTTCTTCTTCCAAATATCGGGCTAATTTACAGAATTCTTCTACAGTTAAATTTTCCGCACGCTTTGTCTCTATGATATCTGTGGCTTTTAGCATTTCCTCTACATTAACATTTAAAAGCTTTAATGATCTGCGAAGCATTTTACGTCTTTGATTAAATGCTGCTGCTGTGACAGTTTCTAGGGCGTCTATGCTGCAAGGAAAACGTGGCGTTTCTAAAGGGCGCAAGCTAACAACGGCTGATTCCACTTTTGGCGGTGGCGTGAAGGCACGGGCTGGTAAAACCATTTCTAGATGTGTTTCGCACCGCCAATTCGCTAAGACAGCTAAGCGAGAATAATTTTTGCTATTTGGTTCCGCAACAATACGTTCTGCTACTTCTTTTTGAAACATCAAAGACATATGTGTAAACGCATGCGCATTCCTGATCCAGTTTATCAACAGGGGGGTTGCAACATTGTAAGGAAGGTTGGCCACAATACGCCTTGGGGCCTCTCCTAGTGTAGAAATATCAACCTCTAGGGCATCTCCTTCTATTACATGTAGTCTTCCACCGGATGCAACATTTATTTCTTCAAGAATATTACGGCAACGCTCGTCTTTTTCAATCACATAAAGGGAGCTTGCGCCTTCTAGTAAAAGAGCACGAGTGAGGCCACCGGGCCCGGGGCCAATTTCAATAACGCAGCCTTCTTCAAGGGGGGCTGCACATCTTGCGATCTTTCGTGTGAGATTTATATCGAGGAGAAAATTTTGACCAAATTTCTTTTGTGCGGATAAACCATGGTTGGTGATCACTTCACGCAGAGGAGGAAGTTCGTTAACTTTATCAGCCATAATGGTTTAATTCTTTCGTGTTATTTATTGATTTTGGCGATAGCCATATCATAAGCCATCATTATAGCATTAATAAAGCTGGTCGGGTTTACAGCATCTTTACCTGCAATGTCTAACGCTGTTCCATGGTCAGGGGAAGTCCGTATGAATGGTAATCCTAAAGTTACATTCACACCACCATGAAAATCTAGTGTCTTTATAGGGATGAGTGCCTGATCATGATACATGCAAATTGCAACATCATAATTGTCGCGTGCTTCTTTATGAAACATAGTATCGGCAGGTAAGGGGCCAAATGCATCAATGCCAGCCTTTTGGAGAGTTTTGATTGCAGGAAGAATGATCTTCTCGTCTTCATGTCCCATTGTACCACTTTCCCCTGCATGAGGGTTTAAACCAGAAATCGCAAGCCTAGGGGACTTTAATCCATAATCATTCTTTAACGCGTTACAAACGACCGTTGCAGTGTAGATGATTTTCTCACTATCTAATGACTTTATGGCGGAAGATAGGGATTGATGAATGGTCACAGGAACGACACGTAATTCACTAGAAGAAAGCATCATGACTGAATCTGTTTTTAGGCCAGCAAGTGCTGCAAGATATTCAGTATGTCCGGGATATTTGAAGCCTGCATCATAAAGGGTTGCTTTATGAATAGGATTTGTAATAACAGCAGATGAGAGCCCTTCCATTGTTAATGAAACGGCCTTTTCAATTGAAGAAACTACAGTATTTCCATTTTTGCTATTTAATGTACCTAATGAAGAATGTGCCGGCAGATTAATTGGTAATACAGGTAATGCTGTTTTGAAAACATCAGTGGCTTTATGTGGATGATCAATCTCGACAATATCGACTGCATAGTTAAGTTGGTCACATATTCTTCTTAATCTATCAGGGTCATCAATACAAAAAAAGTTAAGGTTTGAATGTTTTGTATGTAACACAGGGGAGGTGAAATATTTCCAAGCCTTTATGGTTAATTCTGCACCGACCCCAGAAGGTTCACCCATTGTGATTGCAAGAGGCATGGGTTGTTTTGCTGAAATGTCGGACATTTGACCTCCAATTTTAATATAAAAATTGTTTAATTTCGAATGTCAATAAAAGCTGAATTTCTCAAGTCTCTCAAATGCTGGCGCGCTAAAATATCAAGCTTTCCGGCCATTAGTTGCTTACGGATTTCTCTTCGAGATGGAAGGTTGGATTTAGCTTCTGTTTTCTTACAAATTGTTATTAACATTATAGAGTTTGGTAATGTTATTACTTCTGATGTTTGGTTAACATTCAATTTTTCTATGCTAGGTTTTATCGCTTGTGAAAGTGACGAGAGTTTAATATTTTCTGTTAAGGTAAAGCGTGACCCTGCAATCTTTTTAGCTACTATTTCAGAAGCACTACATGAATTGATTTCAGTTTTAGCCAGTTTGATATCTCGTTGGATTTTTTCATCAATGCC